>NZ_JARBAE010000025.1:0-109719 GCF_033795305.1 Streptomyces sp. AK02-01A | reverse complement strand
TGGGGCTACCTCACGCCCCACGAAACACGCCTGCGCTACCAGCAGGGACAGGCCCTCGCGGCATAACGGAAACGTGTCCATGATCACGGGGAAACTTCATTGTCCACGAGAACGACTTCCGGCTCAGGCTGCCCCCAGCTTCAACCCGACTGCTGCGACAGCGGGTTGGTGCTGGCTTTCCACCTCCACTCGAACCAACAGCGCCTCACGGCGCAAACAGAAGCTGCTGCGGGACAAGGACGCCGGTGACGATGAGTGACAAGAGCCGAGAGTCGGCCTCCGCCCACGTTCTGCCGAACGTCGAGGCCCCAGTCGCCGCAGAGGTCGTCGCGGACTGCGCTGGTAATGCCCGGCACCGCTTCGGATGGATACGCGGCCCGTTCCCGAGCTCTTGGGGGCTCCGTCCGAAGCTGTCAGGCTGGCTGCGGCCCTGCGGCCCTGCGGCCCTGCGGCCCCGCAGCGACGACAGCGCACGTGTTCTACCCGGCGTCGGCAAGCGGGGCGCACTCGGGTCCGTTGCGCCACAGCCGGTCGGCCGTGCCGGCGGTGAGGTGCTGGGCGTAGATCTCGACCTTCGTGCGGATGATGCCGAGGGCCTCCTGCAAGTCGGCCACCTGCTGCTGCACCCTCGCCTCGTGCCGGCGCAGGATCTCGAAGCGCTCGGCCTCGTTGCCGGCGCCCTCCCGCGCCAGCTCCGCATAGCGGCGGATCTCGGGCAACGGCATCCCCGACGAGCGCAGCTTCGTACACACCTTCAGCCACTCCACCTCTTTCTGGGTGAACATGCGCCGCCCCGCCGCGTTACGCCGCAGGGGTGCGGCGAACAACCCCTCCTGCTCGTAAAAGCGCAGGGTGTGCGTGGTCAGGCCGGTCAGTGCGCTGACCTCGCCGATGCTCAGGGCGGTCTCCGCAGTCGTCATGCCCGCCAGTGTACGAGCTTGACTTCAAGTCGACTCGAACTCATAGCGTCCATGACGTTACCGACGAAAGGAACACCGTGCCCACCACATGGTTCATCACCGGCACCTCTTCCGGCTTCGGGCGTCTGCTCACCGAGCGCCTGCTGGCACGTGGCGACCGCGTCGCGGCGACCCTGCGCCGGCCCGAGGCGCTGGACGACCTGCACGCCAAGCACGGCGACCGCCTCTGGACAGCCTTGCTCGACGTCACCGACGCCGAGCAGGTGCACCGGGTCGTGGACGACGCCTTCAAGGCGCTCGGCACGATCGACGTGGTCGTCAATAACGCGGGCTATGGCGTCTTCGCCTCCGTCGAGGAGGCCGCCGACGAGCAGATCCGACGGGTGATCGACACCAACCTGCTCGGTTCGATCCACGTCATCCGCGCCGCGCTGCCGCATCTGCGCGCTCAGGGGCGCGGCCGCATCCTGCAGGTCTCGACCTCCGGCGGCCAGACCGTCTACCCGAACTTCAGCTACTACCACGCCTCGAAGTGGGGGATCGAGGGCTTCTGCGAGACGGTGGCCCGCGAAATCGCCCCGTTCGGCATCGGCCTGACCATTGTCGAGCCCGGTGCGACGCCGACCGGATTCGGCGCCTCCCTCGACACCGCGCCGGTCATGCCGGAATACGAGAACACCCCGGCAGGCGAGATGCGCCGCGCAATCACCAGCGGCGCCTTCAACCTCCCCAACGACCCGCAGAAGATCGCGGAGGCGATCATCAACCTCGTCGATACCGGCGCGGCGCCGCTCCGGCTCCCCCTCGGGTCCGACACCTACGACGACGTGCGCGCATCCCTTGTCGCCCGGCTCGCCGAACACGACGCGCATCGCGATGTCGCGTACTCCGTCGTGACGGATGAGCTCATATAACCGCAGCGGTCAACCTCCCGTACTCAACCAGTGACAGGTGTGCGAGCCTCGCACGCCTTCGCCGCCGGACGGAAGGAGGCCCTGCTCGCAGGACAGCCGCACCAGCCTGATGCCGCCCTTCGTCGCCGAGCACCCGGTCACGGACACCCTTCCCGGTGCAGCGATTGGCACTGAGGACACAGACCGCAGGCCGCGCACGCCGAACTCACCAGCCTGCCCGCGCCGGGCGACCGTGTCTCGTAGGCGGCCACGGTCCACGCGGTCTCGTGGGCCGGAGTTTCGTGGACGCGTTCGATGCGCAGGGTCTGGGACTCGTGGATGGCGTGGGTCGTCTTGTCCGACCAGGTCCGTTCCCTGTCAAGTTCTGCGTGTTGAGCTGAGAGCAGTACGCCGCGGACCGTAAGAAACACTCGTCCAAGGCCGACGGAGAGGGGGAGTTGTGGCGGAGTGAGGCACCCGTTTGGACGACGGAGCACTCAGGTGCGCCAATTGTGATCGCCCTACATACCGCGCGGCTTAAGGTGACCGCATGGAACAGGACGAACGGCTTCTTCACAGCTCGTCGTTCGGCGCGGCGGCGGCCTCGTATGCCGAGCACCGCCCGGACTACGCGCAGGCCGCGGTGCGCTGGGCGCTTGAGCCCGCGCCCGGTCCGCGCGTGCTCGACCTCGGCGCCGGAACCGGCAAGCTGACCGCCACGCTGGTCGCGTCGGGTGCCGAAGTCATCGCTGTCGAGCCCGGCCCGGAGATGCTGACCGAGCTGCGCCGCGCGCTGCCGGCCGTCCGTGCCCTGCCGGGTAGTGCGGAGGCGATACCGCTGCCGGACGGGTCCGTCGATGCCGTGCTGGCCGGCAACGCCATGCACTGGTTCGATATGGCCGTGGCGGGACCCGAGATCGCCAGGGTCCTCGCACCTGGCGGTGTCCTGGCGGGCCTGTGGAACGTCGTCGACGACCGGGTCGACTGGGTTGCCGGACTTGAGCGGGTCAGCGGGAGCGCGGCCATCGGCCCGCGCGACACGCTCAGCAGTTGGCGCGCCGCGACAGCGGACATGCACCTTCCAGACATCGGCGTCGCCCGGTTCGGCTCGCCGGAGCAGGACGAGTTCTCACACGGGCAGCGCCGCACGGCCGACTCCCTCGTCGCGACACTTGCGACGCGCGCGGGGATGCTCGTCATGCCGGAGCTGGAACAACAGACCATGCTCGGCCGGATCCGCGCTTTCCTCACGAGCAGACCGGAGACCGCCCGCGGCGAGTTCACCCTCCCGATGCTGACCGGTGTGCTGCGCGTCCGGAGACTGTGAAAAAACGTCACTGGTTCTGTTCGAGTGCGGCGAGTATGGCGAGGGCAGCGAGTTGCACTGACCGTTCTATGGCGGCTCGGACATCGGGTGAGGGGTAGAGCCGCGGCGTGACACGCAGAGCGTCGGACACGTCGAGGGCTTCCCGGGACAGCCCTTAGGCGCGGATCTTGCGTTTGGTTACCCATTCGGCCGGGGTCGGCAGCCGTGAGGGGTTGTGCCAGTAGAACTCCTGGGCGAGGTGGATCCGAGGCGGTCGGTGCAGGCGAGCAGGATGCGGAACTGGTGCAACGACCGCGTGGGTCGGGCACGTTGGTAAGCGCCGCCTATCTTCGCCACAAGGCTGCCGGTCGGGCTGGAGTGCCCGGTGGGCCGCGGCTGACGGAGTCCGCGCGATCGTGCCGTCTCCGCCGTCCTTCGACAGCAGGTAGAGGGTGTGTCAGTACTGGTGACGAGTCGGACGGCCGGAATTCGGGGATGTTCTCCTGTGGGGTGACCCACGAGGCGATCTCCGAGTTCAGCAGGGCGGCGGCGTACTGCCTCGCGGTCTTGTAGATGCCGTCCCGGGTTTCGGGCGGTCCCTCCAAGGTTCCCTTGAGCTGGGCGGCGACGGCTGTGACGGCGTGGTCGCGGAGGATGCCGAGGGGGCGCGGGCGGCGGGTGGCCCGGTCCCATCGGTCGGTCATCGCCAGCGAGACCGCGCGACGCTACTCCGAGGCCAAGTAACTCGGATAGTGGGGGCATTGGCCAACGGTGAGGGGATGCTTCGCCCTGGAACCAGGGGTGTGAGCTTGTCGGTATGCGCATCCGCGACATAGCCCCGCTGGCCTTTGTCGAATGGCACTACCTCACCGTCCGGATCTGCGAACCCGATGAGGGCGTAGCACCCAGTTTTGGGATCCATCTCGTACGCCATGCCCCAGCCGGCCGCTGCCGCTGTCGCTCCCGCTGAGGCGGTCCGACAGCTCGTTCCACTGGGTGTCCGTGAGATAGCCGCCTGCGGCGACCTCCAGCAGAGTGGGCGGCAGAGCCGGGCCGAGGCCCAGTCTGCGGGCATCGATGGCGGCGTCGATGAGTGCCCGTGCTCCTGTCACTCGGGTCGGGGTACGCGGTGAGCTCGGCCCAGTACTCCGGCCAGATGGTTCCCAGCACAAGCACCGGCCCGCGGCCTGGATCACGCAACGGCTCGCGCAGCCCGGCGGCCACGCGTTCCCCCACGTCGGAGGCCGGGGTAAGCAGGTAGTGCTGAGCCTCGTTCAGCCAGATCACCGTGCGGGGGCCGATCTCCTGCATCTCCGCAAGGGCGGCCTCTGGACGGGAGGGATCAATGGGATGCCACAGCCGCCAGCCGTCGGGCAGCAACTCAAGGGCTTCCCAGCACGCACGGGTCTTGCCCGTAGACGAGCCGCTCACCAGCACCACCACGCGGCTCACGCCGCTCACCGCCTCACTCACGATCGCGCCCAGCCGCGCATCATGAGCTCGGGGGATGTACGCGGGCAGGACGGGCAGTGTTACCGCCCGCGTCGGCTCAGCCTCGATCGCCTTATGCACTTCCAGCGCGAAGGGACCGGTGAAGAGGGCGACCGGGCGACCCGGCGAGGTACTCGCGATGCGATGCGTTCGTGCTGACTGGGCCCGGTCCAGCAGCGTGCGCCATTGGCGTTCCCTCGGCTCCTCCCCGGCCCAGCGGCTCCACAACTGCACCAGCGCCCACACCTTTTCGCTGCTGGCCGAGCTGGGGACCTTCGCTGCTCCAGGGTCGTCCGGAAGCCAGTCGCTGATCCGCTGCCCGCTCAGCTCCATCCGGTACGGCGCAGCTCTCAACGCTTGTTCTGTCTCACGGCGGGAGTACAGCCGGCCTGCCCTGTGACACGCTGCCTCAGCCCGCTTCTCCAAGGCGCGCAACTGGTCGTAGAAGGCGCGACCCTGCTCGTTCACCAATCCCCCTGAACACGCTGCCCGACTGGCGATACCGCCCGGAGCGGGAACAACGGGCACCGCCGCTGACCAGCAGAGCAGAACCAAAGCACCCGCCGCGCCCGCCGCTTCGGACGGAAGTATTGGCCCGACCGCACGCTCAGTCCTCCCGCCCGGCATCCCGTCGTGTGCGGTCAGTCAAAGGAGCCTCTGTGAGTCACGAGGGCATGAATGACAACCGGAACAGGAAGCGGACCGTTCGTCGTCTGATCCGTACCGCTGTCTTTGGCTTGGTTCGCGGCAGTGCCTCCGCAGCCGGATCCGCTGTTGTCGCCGGAATCGCGTGGTGGATACAGCGATAATCCTCGGCTGCCTCAAGTGCACTGGCTGGCGGCTTGTCATCTCCGGCAACGATCACTGCCCCCCGGCGCTGGAAGACGTCCTGAGCGGATCAGCCCTACTACCGGCGAATAGCTGAGGGCTGTCCTGTCGCGACGCATCTGGCGGGCGGAGGCCGCTGACCCGCTGGCGTGCCATGTCGTATGAGAACGTCGCCCCTCGGCGTTCTCAAACGACACGGCTTTCGCGGGTAGAGGTTCCGGGACTGCGGCAAGCCAGAGACGATATGCGAACACCGAAGCAGCTTGACAGACCATTTTCATCTGGGTCGGCCCCTCGGCGAGGCCAGTCGGACGACCCATCGGACAGTGCTCCGGCCTGCTGTCTGTCGCTCGGGCCGCTGGTGAAGAAGGCGAGCGCCTGCTCGGTCCGTCCTCGCTGAACATGGTCTTGAGGTTGCCCGGGCAGTGCCGTCCTCGTCTTCGGTACACGTGAGTCACCCCGGCGGGGGTGCTCACAGGTCGAAGACGAGCTGGCGCGTCCCACGGAGGGAGTCGGATTTCGGTGGTCCGCCACCATCCGCGGAGCAGAGGAGCGCGCGCCACCTGCGCGGTCTCGGTCCGCGGGCTCAGGCGAGGGCGGCGACCAGCAGGGCGAAGGCGGCGATGATGACGGCGACGCGGACATAGTGGAAGCGGTCCCAGCGGTTCATCTGCTGCTTCCAGTCGGCCGGCAGGCCGTCGGCGGTCCATGTCTTGACCCGGTTGTTGATCGGGACGAGCAGCAGGATCGACATGACCACGCTAAGGATCAGCAGCCCGGCGGCGGTGACGACGAGGCCGGCGCCGTGGTGGTGCCATCCGGCGATGGCCCAGATCGCGGCGAGGACGAGCGAGCCGATGTACCAGAACGGCATCACGGCGCCGAGCAGCCGGGCCCCGTGGGTGCGGCCGCGCAGGCCGTTGTCGCCGGGGAGGCCGTCGAGGATCGGGTTGACGAAGAAGGCGACGGAGAACTCCACCCCCACCATCACGCCGACGGCCACGATGGTGAAGACCTCAAGTGCGTTGAGCATGATGACCCCTCCTGGATCTAGCGCCGCTAGGTGACGAGGCAACGCTAGTACTTCTGTCGCTCGATTGTCTAGCGGTGCTAGGATCGAATCATGTCGGTACAGGAACGCAAGGAGCGCGAACGGGCGGGCCGCGAACGTCTCATCGTGGCGACGGCCCGCGAACTCGCCGAGCGGCAGGGCTGGGACGCGGTCACCACCCGCCGGCTCGCCGAGCGCATCGAGTACAGCCAGCCCGTCCTCTACAGCCACTTTCGCGGCAAGCGCGAGATCATCGGCGCCGTCGCCCTTGAGGGCGCCGCCGAGATGGCCGCGGCGCTGCGGGCCGCGGCCTCCGCCGTGGACGGGCCGCGCGCCCGGGTCAGCGCCCTCGCCCGCGCCTACCTCGACTTCGCCGCACGCAACCCGGCGGTCTACGACGCGATGTTCCAGCTCGACGGCGGCCTGGCGTTCGCGAGGGAGGACACCCCGGAGCCGCTGAAGGACGCCTTCGCCGCCCTGCTGGAGAGCCTCGGCGAGGTCGCCGGGGACGGCGTCCGCCCGGCGCTGTTCACCGAGGTGTTCTGGGCGGCCCTGCACGGGCTGGCGACCCTGACCCGGGCGGGACGGCTGCCACCGGGGGACGCCGAGCGGAGGGTGGAGTTGCTGGTGGACCGGCTCGCCATGGTCTGACGCACCGTCCGGGCGGCCAGCCGGGGTCTTCCGGCCCGGCTGCCCGCCTGTGGTCTTGCTCGTACCAGGTCCGCCATTGCCCAATGCGGGTGGCCGTGTGCTGGGTGCGGCGGAAACGAGGCGGACTCCCGTCCATCCGGGTTTCGGGGCAGCAGGTGGATGGCGTGTGCCGTAGTGGTGTTCAGAGCCTGCGCAACCTGGGCGATGGAGAAGTCGGCGCCGGGGACGGCCTGGTGGAGCTGGGCGGCGTTGGTGATGTCCGGGTCAGGTCCCGGCAGCCGGAGGTTGCGCAGGCTCGCGGCGTCGAGTTGTGGCGCCCATTGGACGGGCTTGTCGATGCCGTACTCGTCGAGGATCGTGCGTGCGGTGTGGGTGAGCAGTCCGGCCCCGGCAGACAGGATGCGCCAGCGAAGAGGACGGCGCACGCAAGTGCGCGGAGGCGCGCGACCGCCTGCAATCTGAGCGGGCAGGGCGACACCAGCGTGGCTCCCCGCTGTCGTCCTCCGGAGAGGGGCCGTGGCGGCTCGGGGTGTGCGCGGATTCCTCGATTGCGGGAATCTACAAGCGGGCAAGGTCAGCCAGCGCCAAACGCACCACAGCAGTCTGTCGCTCCAGCGGAGGGCGTACGTTCCTCGGAGCCCTCGACCCTCGTCACGGCGGCGGCACTCTGTAGTCGGCTCCGCCGTGCAACACCCACTTGGCTCTAACTGTCTGTTACGCGATCCTGCTGTATGTCACCCCGAGGGGCGCGGGTAAATTTGCCGCTCGGACACGACGGCCACAGGCAGGGGGACTGGCACGTGGGCTGGCGCGAGGAGATCGCCACGGCGCTCGGTGAGTGGATCAACCTGGAAGGTGGCGCCGGCAAGCAGCCCCGCTGGCAGCGTATCGGTCGGGCGGCCCGCACCGGGGGTGTCGGCCAGTATGTCGTTGACCTCCGTGGCTCCGACATCGGTCCCGATCAGCTCGACAGCCTGCGGCTCGCCGGACCGGAGAACGACGGCGTCGCGACGGACGGCTTCGCGGTCTCCGAGATGGTCCAGAACGGTTCTCTGCTGAGTTTGCGGGTGGCCGAGTTCGCCGACGTGGCCGACCCGCACTTGTGGATGTTGAAGCAGCCGCCCACGTTCCTCATCGAGGCTCTGCGCAGCGGCATCTCCGGTCTCGGTGAACATCCTCTGGCGGCAGCCCTGGCTGCTGGCCGCATCGGTGGAACACCGGCCCGTGACGCAGACCCGCCCGGATTCCACCCAGCGCAGGGAGACGCGTACCGAGCCTGTCTCGGCGAGGGGGTGTACCTGGTATGGGGTCCTCCGGGCACGGGGAAAACAACCGTCTTGAAGCGGGCGATCGGCGATCTCATCGCAAGGGGCGATCGGGTACTGCTGGTCTCAGCCACGAACATCGCCGTGGACAACGCACTGCTCGGAGTGATGCGGGCCAAGCAGTACAACCCTGGCGACATAGTCCGGGTGGGCCCACCGCATCTGCGCGAGGTGGCCGAGGACGCTTCGGTGTCGCTGCCGTTGATGGTCAGGGCGCGCCTAGCAGAGACGGCCGCCCGGCGCAGCGCTCTCGAAACCGAGCTCGTCGCGATCAAGAACCGGGCCGAACAGCTCGGCGCCCTGGACAGAGGTCTGGCCGGATTCGACTCCTCCGCCTACTTCGCAGCGCTGCAGCTGCTCCGTACGCCCGGTGAGGATCTCGCATCGGTGCGTTCACGAGAGGAAGTCGCCGGTCGACGTCTGGCTGATGCCGAGGCGATGTTCCGAAACGCGCTGTCCGCCGCCGAGACGGCCGCGGCCCGGGACAAGGCCGCGGAGATGTCGCGGGAACAGTGGCGTCAAGCCGACCGGTTGTCCGAGGAAGTGGTCCAGGTACGGAAGGCAGCGGAGCTCCGGGAGGCAGCTGCGCTCCTGGCGGACGGCGCCTGCGGCACCCTGCGCCAGGAACTGGAAGAAATAGAGGGCAAGGGCGCGGTGAAGAAGTGGCGTCTGCGTGAGAAGGCCGGTGAGCTGCAGCGGCTGCTAGCCGACGCCGAGCAGGCTGCCGCGTCTGCCAGGCAATCGGCGATCGAGGCCCGTGCGACTGCTACCACCCATATCGCGGCTCTGGGAGCTCAGGTTGCTGCCCTGGTTGACACCATTGCACTCACTCGGGAACAGACCGCCAGCCTGGCAGCCGACATAAAAGCCCGATTGGCGGCAGAACAGCAGGCTGGACGCCACTACGACAGGTGTAAAGCGGAACAGTCCCAGGCGGAGAAGGCCGTGGAGCGGGCTCAGCAGGCCAGCGAGCTGGCTGAGCAGGCAGAGCGGCAAGGCTGGCCGGCCCGGTTCGACCGTGCTCGCCGACTGCGCCCGGTTGTAGCCGCTGATACGACCCGGCAGCCTGTACTGGAGAAGCAATACCAGGAAGCCCAGGAGGAGTACGAGCGCTTCGCGCGCAATGCCGAGAGCGAGATCGTCAAAGGCGCCAAGCTGGTCGCCACGACCCTGGCCCGGTTTCGCACGAACCGGGCTGTCTTCGAGGGGCCGTACGACATCGTCCTCGTGGACGAGGCGGGAGCGGCCACTTTGCCCGAAGTTCTGCTCGCCGCGGGCAAGGCCGATCGGACCGCGGTCCTTCTCGGGGACTTCATGCAGCTGGGCGCGGTCATCCCGTCCGAGCTCAAAGGGCATGATCGCGCGGATGTCAGACGCTGGCTGCTTCCAGACGTCTTCCAGCACTGCGGAATCATGGAACCGTCTGATGCTCAGGCTCATCCGGCCTGCGTGACGCTCACCCAGCAACACCGTTTCGGCCCCGCCGTGATGCAGTTGGCCAATGGCCTCGCGTACGGCGGCGTCCTCGGCGGAGGCAGCCAGACACAGGCGGCACGTCCGGCCGACGATCCGGAGATCGTGCTGATCGACACGGACGGGCTGCACGAGCTGGCCAGAGCACACCTGACCGGGAGCCGGAGCGGCTGGTGGCCGGCGGGCTCGCTGATCGCGCGGGCGCTCGTGGAACTGCACCACGAGCTGGGTGAGGAGACGGGCATCGTCACGCCCTACCGTGTCCAGTCCGATGCCACTCTGGAGGCGCTACGGGACGTTGAGGGCCCCGGAGGTGGCGTGCTGGCAGAAGTTGGTACCGCGCACAAATTCCAGGGCCGGGAGTTCGACATCGTCGTCTTCGACACAGTGGAAGGTGGGGAGGGCAGCCGTGATTTGTGGATGGCCTGCGCCCATCTTCAACCGGCGGCCAGCAGCTGGCCCCGGGACGGTGTCCGCCTCTTCAACGTGGCTGTTACCCGGGTCAAGACCCGTCTTTACGTCATCGCCAGCGGTAAGCGTGTCAAGAACGCCGAAGCAGGAACGGCCCTGGCGCATCTCGCGGCCCTCATCGATACCCGGCGCGGGGTGCGGGTCCTCCAGGCCAAGACTTTGATCACCCCACCGACCGCGCCGTCCATGTTCCGTGGGGAGTTCGGCACAGCACTTGCCGAGGTATTGAGTCGGCACGTCGAGGTGACGGAGATCGACGACGAACGCGACTTCTACCGCACGTTCACCGAGGAGATCCGCCACGCACGGCATTCCCTGTGGCTCTGGGCTCCCTGGGTGGCGAGGCGGGTCAGTTCCCTTCTGCCCGAGCTACGCGCGGCGGCCGACCGCGGAGTGCGGATCAACGTTTTCATCCGAGACGACACCGACCAACTCCAGAAGAAGCCGGCCAACCAGAAACTCATCACCGACCTGCGAACCGTTGCGCACGTGGTCGTACCGATGAACGTCATGCACCAGAAGATCGCGGTCATCGACGAACGGACGGTAATGATCGGCAGCCTCAATGTTCTTTCTCAGAGCTGGACCCGCGAGGTCATGCTGACGATGCGGGGCGCCCACTTCGCCCGGAAGCTCCTGGAGCACGAACACGCGACGGTCTTCGCGGCTCCGCCGCGCTGCGGTCGTTGCGGAGGGGCGGAGATCGAGATCCGCCGCAGAGGGAATGGCACATGGGTGTGGCGCTGCTACGCCATCACCTGCAAGACCACACCGAAGGGCGGGACGAACGCCTGGACCCAGAACATCCGCTTGGGGCGCGGTAGCTGAGAAGCTGACCCGTGGCTTTTGACGGCACCGCTCGCCTTCGCATCAGGAGGAGAGTCGTGGCCGAGTGCCAGGTAGACATCCTGGATCTGGAAGGGGCGAGCAGCCCGAGTGCTTGGGCAGGGGCCGGCCAATGAGAGCAGCGGCGTTCCCCGGGGTGGCGCGGTGGTTCACCGCCGTAACACACGTATGACGCACAGCCTGACGCCTTGTCAGGTGGCACGCGTCGGCATGAACTGGCTGGAGGCTTCACCAAAACCGTTCGGAGGATGGGGAGTTGGTGCCGCGTCGGCCGGCGCGGAAGTGGCGGTCTCGATCAGCAGCGGCCGGCGGCCACCGACGCGTTCTTCCGGCTTGGTGCCTCAGTGTTCTAGTATGGTGCGAACAGTTGGGTTGACGTGGCTGCGGACTCGTCGGCCATGTACCGGCCCGCCGTGGGGAGGAGGCTTCGATGAATGGTCCGATCCCGGCGCTTGGTCCGAAGGGACGCGCCGCACTGGCCGTACTGCCCGGGGCAGTTGCCTGTGCGGGCATGGTGGCGGTCGCCGTGGCCCGGTGGGACGCGATTCCGGATCCCATCGCCATCCATTTCGCTGACGGTGGTGCCGACGGGTTCGCGCCCCGCGCGGTCGGAATTCTGGGCATGGTCGCGTTCTGCGTGCTGGAGACCGTGCTCTTCGCCGTTGTGGCCTACCGGCGCCCGGCGGCGAGGCACTCGCTGTATGCCACGGTCTTCGCGGTCCAGGCGGCCCTGGGATGTGCCTTCGTGGTGACGCTGCTGGCCAACGCCGCCGTTGCCGACGCCGAGCGGGCCGACTGGTCGGGATGGCGGAGCCTTGCTCCGATTGGTGCGGCCCTGGCGGGAGCGGCCGTCGGAGCACTGCTCGCGCCGGCGTCCGCGGGCCGGGGAGCGACCATCGGCAGCCCTCTCTCCGTAGGCCTGGCAGCTACGGAGACCGCGGTATGGAGCCGGTCAGCGTCTTCAGCCCGGACCAAAGGCGTGTTCACCGCTCTGATCGCGGCTGGCGTGGCAGGCGTGCTCTTCGACGTCGAGGAGCTGGCGTGGCTGGGTCTGCCGCTCGGGCTGATCGGGCTGGTGATGTCCCTGATGCGGGCCAGTGTCAGTGCGAACGGGTTTGCTCTCAGACTGCCGCTGCTGCCTTTTCCCCGGGTGACGGTCCCGCTGGAGGACATCCGCCAGGCCCACGTGCGGCTGGTCAGCCCCATGGGGGATCTCGGTGGCTGGGGCTACCGGTCGATGGGCGGCCGCCGGGGGCTTGCCTTCCACTCGGGCGAGGGCCTGTGGCTGGAGTTGGCCAACGACCTTGAGTTCCTCATCGTCATTGAGGACGCGGAATCAGCCGCCGGGCTGATCAATGACCTGCTCGCACGCTCCGCGGGCGAGCGCTGACATGCTGATCCGGATTGATGCCTCGTCATCCCAGCCTCTGGCCGAGCAGATCGCCGCATCCGTACGCCGTGCCTTGAGCGAAGGGACACTGCGCATCGGCGACAAGCTGCCCAGTGCGCGGGAGAGCGCGCGGCTGCTCAGGGTCAACATGCACACGGTGCTGCGGGGCTACCAGACCCTGAAGGCGGAAGGGCTGATCGACCTGCGTGCCGGGCGTGGTGCGTTCGTGGTGGCCGCACCACGCCGGGCGGGACTGCGGGAGATGGCCCGTCAGCTCGTCACGGAGGCACGCAGGGCCGGGCTGTCGGACGAGGAAGTGGCCGAGCTGGTGGGTTCCGTGCTCTCCGGCTCGCCGGGCTCGGGCCCGGTGGGCGCGTGAGCCTTGCGGAGGCTGAGGGAGGTGCCCAGCGGCAAGCACAGGAGCGCAAGGCCGCCCCACATCGCGGCGGCGAAGCTCCACAGGCCCGTCATCACCGCGATCGAGAGGTGGAAGGCCAGGCCGACGACCAGGAGCACTTTCCGCACCTTGAGCGGCAGCAGGAGTGAGGCGGCGAGTGACAGCTCGATCAGCAGCGGCACCCAGGTCAGCAGCGCCACCCAGAGGGGCGTGGTGACGAAGGGGTCAAGCAGCGGGCGGAGCCAGGAAGGCGCCCCGAACGACGGGTCGTTGGCCCAGTAGTACATGGCCGAGCCGTCCGCCCACTCGGCATGGCTGAACTTGGCGACGGACGACTGGAAGTACAGGATCGACATCTGCAGTTGGGCCATGGCCAGAGCACTGATGCCCAGCACGGACCAGACTTGCCGTGCCTTACTCGAAGGCACTTCCTCGCTCGGACTCCAATGCCACCGCCGTCGGTCGCCCAGGGCCGGCAGGACCAGCAAAAGCGACAGGTTCATGGCGATCTGGTCTCCGCCGTCGCTGATCGCGATGCCGGTGTAGACGCTGAAGTTGACGTAGGCATGGGGCAGTGCGGTCCATCGAGGCCGCCATCCAGCGGCGATGACCAGGAGCACCGCTATGCAGGCCCACTGCACCCACCCAAGGTCGTCTTTGGCGACCATGCAAAACGCGCCGGCGGCTTTGACGCCATCGCACTGAGGATGGTCTCCGACGGTCGCGACCGGCCTGAAGAGCGTTTCGGTGCTGCTGAACAGCAGCGTGCCGGCCGTGCCCAGAGCGATCAGTGTCCGGGCGATGCCGTAGACGTTGGTCCACGGCACCGGTATCCGCATCAGCATGCGACCTCCAGGGCCAGGACGCTCTTGGGAATCAGCTTCTCGGCTCTGAGGTCCCGCCAGGCAAACGGCGTCGGCGCCTCCTGGACGAGCGCGACGCGACCGCACAAGGAAGGCTCCGGAGAACGGTTGCTCGTCGCCACCGGCACATGAGCAGAGGCCAGACAGGTCGGCAGGTCGCCGCTGCACTCCTTCCACTTCGCTTCCTTGGGCGCCTCCAGGGAGAGCATCGCTATCTCTATCCCCTGCGAGCGCGAACGCCGGTCGAACCCGAACGCGTTGCGCGGCTCCGAGTGCGGAGCCAGCAACTCGTTCCGCCACACGCCGCCGCGCTGTATATAGGGAATCAGCGCGGGATCGCGCGGCGATTTCGTAAAGAACGCCCACCCCTGTGCCGCCACCGAGTTCGCCACGGGCGTCACAGCCTGCTGCCCCGGCAGGGTGAGCACGTTCCGTGGCAGATGGACCTGCGCGACATACAGCGAGAGAATCACGCACACGGCCACCGCGGCCCAAACCAGCTTCCGGGGAACGTCCATCGTGAGCCGCTGGTCCGTGCGCAATGGCAGCCGCTCCCGCCAGTCATTCAGGAATCTCTTCATTCGTCACCTCAGCTCTCCAGGATTCCGAGGACGTAAATCGGGCCACTCCGGCGTCCAAGGAGTGACCCGATCCGGTACCTCGGCTCGGCTTGATCAGGCAGTGCGCAGATGCGTGGTCAGCCTGGCCGTTGACTCGTCCTTGCCCAGCCCTTCGTCCTGAGCCGCCGAAATGGTCCAGAACTGGTTATACAGAACAACGAAGTTGACGCCCAGGGCGGTGGTGGCGACGTTGAAGGCAGCCACGACGTTGAACACGCACAGCCCTCGTGCGGCCCCGAGGTCGGCTTCGGAACTGTCGGCGACGTACTTCTTCAGCTCATCGGCGCTGGCGGACATGGCCTGGTCGACCTGTACGGGGTCTCCGCTGCGGAGCTTGGCCGAGAAATCGGCGAAGAACGTGGGAGACTTCTTGGCCACGTCGCCGACAATCCTGGCCACGGCTCTGCGTCCCTCGGGAGTCTTGTTCTTGGCCAGTGCGCCGGTGTCGTATTTGACGCCGAGCGCCTTGTAGATGCTCTCTCCGGTCTTTCCCAGTCCGAAGTAGAATCCGGCGAAAAGGTCCTGACCGTCTGCGGCGGCACTCTTGGCCGAGTGCGAAACAGAGGCGGTCGGCACCTCGCGAGCGGTGGACGCGGTCGCCATCGTTGTCGTTGTGCCGGCCAGGACGCCGGCGGCTGCGACCACTGCGATTAAGCCGGGTATGACCTTGCGACTCTTCACGAGATTCTCCTCTGCATCAACCCAGTCGGACAGCCGCCCGCCATGTCGCGTTGCGGCTACGAGAGATGTCATGAGCACGCGGTAAGGGCGATCATGGTTACATCTGGCTCGTCGTGGTCACTGTGTCGGGACAGTCTTGGGAAAACCTTGAGGAAAGCTGCAATCGGCACTCAACACGGCCTGTGTCCCGGAGATTTAGCCCGGACATCAGTCGCAAAGCAGGCCGCGCGATACGGCTGGCGCCGGGCCGCGGATCCGCCGCCGGCCGAGGCCCGCCCCGTGTTCACAGCTGTCCGCCGCCCGCCGGGCTCAGGGGCGAGTCGTGGCGTCGCAGCCGTGGCAATCGAACTGACAGATGCCCTGGTCAGCCTTTGGCGAAAGACGCTTGAGAAAGAGGCCAAGGCGAGGGCCGTCCCGTAATCCCCGGCGGGCGCGCGACGACAGCTACGGCAATCCGCCGCGTTGCCGGAGCGTCCCCATACATTCAGTACGGGGACGCTCCTCCGCCTCGCGATCCACCGCGTCTGACGCGCCGCGCGCTGTGATCCACCAGGGATCACGGGACAGTCCTCAGGCTGCCATCAGGTCAGATCGTCGGTGTGTCATCGATGACCTCCTTGTGCAGTTCGACAATGAACCTCCAGCCATCGCTGGGCTCCAGGAACCGCACCCGGGTCGGGTAGATGTCCAAGGCGCGGCGGTCGCGGTTCTGGCTGCTTGTGTTCTTCCGTCCCCGGGCCGGCTCCTCGAACAGGTCGACCTTGACGTCCGGCACCGCGACGACTTCCTCGCTCCAGCGCTGAACGGTCCCCGCGCCGAACGCGTCCCGTGCGGCGGAGTAGAGCGACTCCAGGGACTCCTTGTTCCCGTTGGGCACGAAAAGGGCGAGGTTCAGGAGGACGCCAGCGCTCTGGAGAACCTCGATTTCTTCCCCTGCCTTGTCGGCAATCCAGATCCCGCGCTCTTCAGTATCGTCAGGGAGAACACGGACTTCCTCACCGAAGATCGTCCTTGCGGTGAAGGAGCCTCCCTCGAAATTCTTACCCGGCTCCGTGAGGAAAGCCGGGGCGTAGCAGTCGAGAGGAAGGCCATCCATCTCTGCCAGGACGAAGATGCCGTCCTGGAGGCCCAATTCTGAAACCTCCACGGCCGTAAGACGTCGAGCCGTAACCTTCTCGGTATTCACGCCATTCCCCTTTTTTTCGCGGCGTCCTATGAATTCATTAAGACTCTACCACGACAACGTCGGTGCCTCATAAAGCTGACCGGCGCCGTATTGGAGTGGACGCGACCTTTCTCCCGGATCTCCGGGAGGAGTACTGGAAGCGCGATGCGCGACCTCGATCGTGGATATGTGAACCTAAAGGGTCAAAGTCACCAAGAGGTAGAACAGCAGGCGAATCTTCTCGCATCGCCGGCGAAGCTCGGCAGCATAGAGAAACGCGGTGAGGATCAAAGACGGACTAAAGGCTGTCCCGTAATCCCGGTGGGCGTGCGATGTCAGCCATGGCACCTCGCCGCGTTGTCGGAACTCCCTCATACGCCCAGTACGAAGACGTCCCTCCGCCTTGCGATGCACCGCGTCTGACACCGTGCGCTGATCCGCCAGAGATCACGGGACAAGCCTTAGCCGCTTCGGCGGTGTTTTCGATAAAGAGGTGAGTCGCCAAGTGGAATGCGAGCGGACTCAACTGAACGGCAACAAGCCGGCAAGAGGCGATTGATGCGCGGCATCGCGCTGTGCTTGTGCTCGCATCCGCTCGAAACTCTGCCCCGTCCTGGCCGCGAGCCGGACGCGTCACCTCGGGCATCGCTTGGTGGCGGATCAGGTGTGGACATTTCCGAGTCCGTATCCCCATGCCCTCCAAGGCAGCGGGACGGCTACGGCACCTCGCCGCGTTGTTTCGGAACGTCCCCATACACCCAGTACGGGGACATCCCTCCGCCTTGCGATCCACCGCATCCGAAATGCCGCGCGCTGATTTACCAGGGATTACGGGACGGCCCTCAGGATTGCTTGCTCTGGGCCGCTCTGCGGAAGAAGTTTCCGGTGAGCCTGGCCGCGGTCCGCGACGGGAGCACACGGCTGAATACGAAGGCCTGGAGCACATAGGCCCGGCCGTCGACGACCGCGGGGGCGCGGCCGCGCAGGGCGGCCATGACGGTTTCGGCGACCTGCTCGGGCTGGCGCTTGCCGCGAGCGCGACCGGGATTCATCGGGGTCTCGATCGCGCCCGGGCTGACCGCCACCACCCGGACGCCCGTGCCGCGGGTCTCGTGCCAGAGCGCTTGGGTGAAGGAGAGAACGAACGCTTTCGATGCGGCGTACGCGGCGTTGTAGGGCGCGGGCGCGTACGCGGCGGTGCTCGCGATGTTCACGATCGCGCCCCGTCCGCGGGCGAGCATGGCGGGCAGGAAGAGCGCGGTCGTCTCCGCGACCGCCGTGGCGTTCAGATCGACCAGCTCGCGTATCCGCGCCGGATCGATGTCACCGACCGGCCCGACGAGGGCAGCACCCGCGTTGTTGACCAGGATGTCGATCTCGACCCCCGCGTCCTTCAGATGCTTGGCCAGGTGCGCGGGCGCGTCCGGCCGGGACAGATCCAGCGGTACGGTCAGCACGTCGACCCGGTGCTCGGCGCGCAGCCGCTCGGCCGCCGTCTCCAGCCGTACGGAGTCGCGCGCCACCAGCACCAGGTCCCTTCCCTGCGCGGCCAGTCTTTCCGTGATCGCGGCTCCAATACCCGTTCCGGCTCCGGTGACCAGCGCCGCGCCCTGGTCGATGGCCCGCTGTCCGATTCGTTCAGTCGATGTCATGACCGTCACGCTAAACTTTCACATTGACGTCAATGTCAAGCCAGCGAGCGGGTTGGATGGAGAAGGTGGCGGAAGATGCGGATCGGGGAGCTCGCCAAGGCGGCCGGAATCAGCACACGCGCACTGCGGTACTACGAGGAACAGGGACTGCTGCCGGCCGAACGCCGTGCCAACGGATATCGGGAGTACGACGAGCAGGCGGTGCTCCAGGTCGCCTTCATCCAGGACCTGTACCGCGCGGGCCTTACGTCCGAGATCATCCGGGAAATCATTCCGTGTGCGGGGTCGAAGCGGCCGGACGGCGACTGCGACGCACTTGTCGGCCGCGTCCGGCAGGTCCGCGACCAACTGGCCCAGCAGGAGAAGCAGCTCGCCGAGCGGCGCGAAATGCTGGAGCGCTACCTCTCCGGCGCCGCACTCCCGGCCGGCCTCGACTCCCACCTGGACGACTAAGGGCTGTTTTGGAGCCGCACAGCAGCCCCGGCCGGCGGCTGGAGCCAATGCGCGGAGCCGCGACCGATCCCGGAGCGGTTTAACCGTTGGGGCTCCGCTCTCTCTCACGCTGTGGCCGACGCTGGGCTGGACCGGCACGGAGCCGGTCCGGCCCAGCAGGGCATCGTGACCACGAAGGGTCAGCGAGTGACCATGAGCTTGCGGACGCCGTAGTTGGTGCCGGTGAAGTCCATGGGGACCTCTTCCAGTGGAGTGGCGAGCCGCAGGTTCGGGAAGCGCTGGAAGAGCTTGGGCAGGACGGTCTTCAGCTCGGCGCGGGCGACGTTCTGCCCCAGGCAGGCGTGGACGCCGTAACCGAAGCCGATGTGGCGGGTCATCTTGCGGTCGATGTCCAGGGTGTCGGGGTCCTGGAAGGCGCGCGGGTCGCGGTTGGCCGCGTTCATCGCGACCACGACCAGTTCGCCCTTCTTGATCTGGGCGCCGCCGATCTCCAGGTCTTCCTTGGCCACCCGGCCCAGGCCGAACTGGACGATGGTCAGGTAGCGCGTCAGCTCCTCGACCGCGGTGCCGATCTTCTCGGGGTGCTCCTTCAGCTCCTCGCGCTGTTCGTCGTGGGTGAGCAGAGTGAGGGTGGAGAGGCCCATCATGGCGGCCGTGGTGTCGTGTCCGGCGAACAGCAGCAGTACGCCGAGGCCGATGAGCTGCCGTTCGGTCAGCATCGCGCCCTCGCCCTCGGTCTTGTTGATGAGCTCGGCGAGGATGCCGTCGGTGGCTCCGGTGCGGCGCTTCTCGGCGACCAGGCGGGTGATGTAGTCGATCAGCCAGTGGGCGCCCTTGTCGCGTTCCTCCCGGCTCTTGCCCATGTCCATCAGGTCCACGGTGGCCTCGTGGAAGCCGTCGCGGTCCTTGTAGGGGACGCCGAGCAGCTCGCAGATCACCAGGCACGGGATGGGCAGCGCCATGGCCTGGACGAAGTCGAATGTCTCCGGGCCGGCGGCGATGGCGTCCAGGTGCTCGTCGACGATCTTGTCGAGGTAGGGCTGGAGCTTGTTCTGTACGGCCTTGGGAGTGAAGCGGCCGGTGAGCAGCCGGCGGTAGGCGCCGTGCTCGGGCTCGTCCATCATCACGAACCCCGCGTCGAACGGCGCGTCCTCGCCGGCCTCCTCGACCTCGCCCTCGGGTGTGTCGTGGCGCGGACGCCGCGCGCTCAACCTCGGATCGTTGAAGACCTGGCTGCCCTCCTCGAAACGGGTGACCATCCAGCCGGTCGAGCCATTGGGAAAGCGCACCTTGACGATGGGCTGGTCCTCCCGCAGCCGGGTGTACTCCGCGGGCGGGTCGAGAGGGTTGTGGGGATCGCGGGTGACGGGCTGGTTGGTGAGGATCTCGGTCATTTCTGCTCCTGCGCGGTGGGGGGACGGGACGCGGTGTACGTGTCGATGGCGGCGGTGACGCCCGCGTGGGTGGCGGTGGCCTTGCACCAGCCGGTGTAGACGGCCAGGTGCAGTACGGCCTCACGGAGCTGGTCGGGAGTCAGCTCGTCGTTGACCAGGCCGCCGTTGGCGATGATCTGGATGAGTTCGGCGCGGCCGACGGTCGCGGCGACGCCGAGGGTGAGCAGCCGGCGGTCGCGTACGGACAGGCCCTCGCGGCCCCAGACCTGGGCGAAGAGGTAGTCGACGGTCTCGTCGGTGAAGGGATCGCCGCTGCCCTGGACCGCGGTGCTGAAGCCGGGGCCGTAGACCTGGTCCATCATCTCCAGGCCGTACTGGTGCAGATCGGCCTTGGCCGGAGGCGGTTGTTCGTCCAGTTCCAGCGTCTGGCGGGCCCGGGCGCGGACCACCTCCACGAGGGGGATGTCGGCGCCGAGTGTGGCGGCCAGCTCCCGGGCGGCGTCGAGGTCTTTGGTCATCAGGGGCTCGATCTGCCGGCCGACGGCGTCGGGCAGCACACCGTCCGGGCCGTGCATGCGCAGCAACTGCAACAGGGTGCGGCCCTCGGGGTCCGCGGTGTCGATGACCTCGGCGAGCCGGGCCGGATCCACTCCCGCGGCGCGGGCCAGCGAGGTGGCCTCGGCGACGGCGCGCCAACTGCCGTACGTGATGACGTTGCGGGCGATCTTGGTGGCCATGCCGGCGCCGAGCGGGCCGCACCGCACGACCTTCTTGGCCCAGTCGCTCAGTACGGGCAGCGCGGTGTCCAGCGTGGCCTGTTCTCCTCCGAGGATGGCGACCATGCCGTTCTCGGCGGCCTTGTCGCCCGGCGTCACTCCGCAGTCGAGGAAGCCCACGTCGTGCCGGGCGCACAGGTCCCCCAGCTCGTGGACGACCGGCAGAGCGACGGTGGCCAGCAGAACGATGGTCAAGCCCGGGCGCGCGGCCGACAGCAGACCGTTCTCCCCGCCGATCACCTCGTGCGCCTGGTCGGCGTTGACCACCGCGACCATCACCACGTCGCTGGCCTTGGCCACCTCGGCGGGGGAGCCCAGCGGGTCTGGGACGCCGGCCAGGTTCGCCGAGGCGTCCGGCGGGATGTCGTGGACCGCCGGGACGCGTCCGCTGCGGGCCAGGCTGACGGCCACGCCGCCGCCGATCATGCCCAGGCCGACCACACCGGCCCGGAGATTCCCGTCGTCGGTCATGCCGCGCTCCTCGCGTCGATGGTGGTCGCCTCGGCTACCTGCGGGCGGTAACTCCGCAGGGCCCGCGCCATGTTGATGCCGACCGCCGCGCAGACCCGGCCGTTTTTGCCGTACACGGCGACCAGCCTGCGCTCGGCCAGGCCGCCCTCGACGATCCGCACATCGTCGGCGCCGCGGGTGCGGCCGTAGATCTGGATCTTGAGGTCGTACTGGTCGGTCCACACGTACGGGACCGTCTCGAACGGAGTCGCCCGCTCCGGGCCGGCCAGCATGTTGCGGGCGACCGCCAGGCCCTGCTCGGCGGCGTTCGTGCGGTGCTCGACACGTACCGGCTCACCGGTCAGCGGATGCGGCCACGACGCGACGTCACCGGCCGCCCAGACGCCGGAGCCGGCGTGAAGCGTGGCGTCACACACGACCCCGTCGGAGACCGGGACACCGCTGTCGGCGAGCCACTCCACGTTGGGCTGCGCGCCGATGCCGACGAGAACGGTGTCGGCGGCGATGGTGCGGCCGTCGACGAGCCGGACGCCGGTGGCCCGTCCGCCGGCCGTGAGCACATGGTCGACCAGGGCGCCGGTCATCAGGCGGACGCCGTGCTCGGTGTGGACGGCACGGAGCATGGTTCCCAGGCCGTCGCCGAGAGCGTCGCCCATGGGCTGGGCGGTGTCGGTGACCAGCGTGACCTCACAGCCCAGACCGCGGGCCACGGCGGCGGTCTCGGCGCCGACGAAGCCGCCACCGACGACCACCAGATGCGGCTTCGCGGCCAGGTCCTCCCGCAGGGCGAGGGCATCCTCCAGGGTGCGCAGGACATGCACCCCGCTGATCCCGTCAGTGCCGCGCAAACGGCGGGCCCGAGTGCCTGTGGCCACCGCGAGAGCGTCGTAGCCGACACGACTGCCGTCGGCCAGCGCGACCTCACCGGCTCCGGTGTCGAGGGAAACGGCCGCGGTACCGAGCCGCAGATCGAGATCCAGGGCGTTTACAGCGCCGGAGGCGCGTAGTTGCAGCCGCTCGGCCTCCCATTCGCCGGACAGTAGCTGTTTCGACAGCGGTGGCCGGTCGTAGGGGAGATGCGCTTCCTCGCCGACGAGTGTCAGCCGGCCGGTGTAGCCCTCGCGCCGCAGTCCCTCCACGACGCTCAGACCGGCCGCGGAGGCACCGACGACGACGATCCGGGACGGGGCTCCGGTCCTCACTGCCGCACCTGGATGGCGGCAGCCGGGCACACCGCTGCGGCCTGACGCGCGTTCTCGTACTGCCCGGCCGGCGGATCGGCGTCGAGCAGCATCACGATGCCGTCCTCGTCCCGCTGGTCGAAGACCTCCGGAGCGGCCAGCACGCACTGGCCGGCACCGCAGCACTTGTCGATGTCGATGGAGATCTGCATGGGGGATCCACCTCCGTCAAGCCCCTTCGGGGGCGACGCGGGTCAGGCACCAGGAGTGGTTGCCTAAGTCACCTAACTAAGTTCAGCGGCGACTGTACTCCTGGCTGAGGGAGGCGGCAACTGACCGTCTGGATAAGGGTGTTCACCCCATACGATTCCAGCCGTACATGACGTTGGGGCACGCCGGCGGTCTTCCTACGGCCGCGGGTCGCCCTGCCGCGGGGCGGCCAGGATCTCCCGGATCCGGCGTGATGCCTCGGTCTCCGCGACAGCCGTGGGGAAAAGGGACGAGGCGCCGGGGGCGCCGGCGACGAGCGAGTCCACCAGCCCGTCCGCCAGATGCAGCGTCAGTGTTTCCGTCGACTCGTCGCGATAGAGACTGTGATGGAGCGCCACCATGCCGTGCAGTCCGGCCCACAAGGTCTGCGCCGCCTGTTCGACCGGCAGGGACAGCGCGTACCCGGACTCCTGGCACCTGCGCAGTCCCGCACGGAGACTGGCCGAGACATGACGGGCGGGATGGCCGCTGATCCTCGACGGCTCGACCGTCGGCTGACGCACCTCGAACATGAGCCGGTAGTGGCCGGGGTTGCTCATGGCGAACAGGCAATAGGCCTGCGCCTGCGCCCGCAGTCGGCTCCGCGGACCCGCCCCGTGACCGGCCTCGTCGGCGGCGGCCATCCGCGCGACGAGCTCGTCGTACCGGTCGGCCAGGGCCGCCCACACCAACTCGGTCTTGTCGGTGAAGTGGAGGTAGATACTCGGGGCGGAGATCCCCACCTCTTTGGCGACCGCGCGCATGGTCAGCCTGTCGGAACTGCCCCACTCCGCGAGGAGGCGTTGGACCGCGGCCACGATCTCCTGACGTCGCAGGGCGCCCTGGCCGCGCTCCCGTCCGCTACCCGCCCCGGTGCTCGCCGGCTGTGTCGCCATCAGGTGTCCTTCCCTTCCGGCTACAGGTTAGCCAGGCGAAGCACCGCGGGGCCTGGTCGAGCTCCCGGAGTTCGGCCAGGACGGCCGGGCCCCGGTCCCTCGCCTCGCCGAACAGCGGCGTGATCCCGGAGTCGCCCTTGAAGCCCGACGGGCCGTATGCCGACGGCACCGCGACCGGACAGCACTGAGGGCGAGCACCCAGGTGCTCGCCCTCAGTCGGGCCGCCTCCCCTGTCGGACCGCTCAGAAGCCGGCCCGCGGCGACTGCCCGCCGGTGTTGGTGACGGTCACCTACCGCCGTGCTTGTCCGGCACGACCTGGATGGTCTTCGAGGTCGTGATCGGCGCGAGCGAGCTGTCGTCGGTGTAGGCACGCATGGAGTCGTTCGTCACCGATACGGTCACGGTGCCCCGGTGCAGCGCGGTGAGCGTCCGGGTCCGCGGGTCGAGGATCGCGACCTTGCCATGGCTGCGAGCCTTGTCGATGGCGGCCTTTCCGCTGCCGATCGCCAGATTGGACGAGCCGCTCCAGTCGACCGACATCGGGTACCGCAGCGGCACCACCCGCGTGCCCGTCCCCACACCCTGCGGCTGCACGATGCTGCCGGAGAGCTGCGCCGTCCTGCTCACTTCGAGCGAGTCCGGGGTGTTGAGCGTGATGGACTGCGCGAAGGCACGTACGTCGGCCTCCAGCCACTGCTCATCGGCGTTCTGCCGCGAATCGACAGACCAGTCGACCCAGCCGGTGAAACCGCCGCGGTCGGGTGTGCCGTACGGGTCCTTGCCCGACGACGGCAGCACCATGTACGGCACGCCCTCGACGCGGTGGACATGGGCGACCTGGGCGTGGGATCCGACCATCACGGCGCCCTTGCCCGTGGAGTCACGGAAGTCCGTCAGCATGTTCTCGATGAGCGCGACCTCGTCGCGGTCGCCGAGCTGGCTGGACTTCCCCTCGCTGGGATCGTCCACCGGGTGGTGGGCGAAGACCGCGACGTTGTGCACCGACCGGTCCTTCTTGGCGTCGGCGAGCGCTTCCCGCACCATCGGGAGCTGGTCCCACGACGTGGCGCGCAGCGAGCCGAGAGAGCTGGCGAGCAGGATGAACCGCGTGCCCTTGTGGTCGAACGTACGGTACGGCCGGCCGAACTCGGCGGTGAAGTTGGTCAAGTCGCTCTGGACGTTGTTGAGGCCGTACGACTCGTGGTTGCCCGGCACGTAGTAGCACGGGACCGAGCCGGCCTTCGGGTTCGGTGTGCTGTTCTCCGACGGTTCCTGGCCGACCGGGATGAGGTCGCACCCGGCGTCGGTGAGCACCTGGCGGGCCAGCGCGAGGTCCTGCGGCAGTCCGCGGTCGGTGACATCACCGTTGAGGACGATCAGGTCGGGACGGGTCTTGCGGATCCGCTGGATGGCGGCCGTCGCGACCTGGGTCAGCGCCGGGTTGTCGGCCGTGAACTGTACGTCCGACAGTGTGGCGAACCGCCATGTGTCGCGGCCCTCGGGCAGCGAGCCGTCGTCGGACACGAGCGAATCCGGCTCCAGGTCCCGCTGGGCGGGCAGGTCGACCGACGTCGGTACGTCGGCCTCGATGCGGTCCAGGACGAACGTGCCCGCCTTCTGCTGGGCGACGTTCGTGTTGATGCCCTGGAAGCTGGAGACCGAGATCGGGAACGCCGCGGTCGCCGGCACCGTGAACGTCGCGTACTGCCAGTCGGAGCTCGCGGTGAGGGCGGTGCCGTAGACGCCGTTGCCCTTGCCGGCCGCGTCGGTGTAGCCCAGATAGGTCAGACCGCTCGGCACGCTGATGCTCGACTTGATCCGTACCCGCAGGCGCAGCGGCTGGCCGGGCACCGGGATGCGCCGGGCCGATGCCGCCGCGACGCCCACGTTGCGCATCGCGTCGAAGTCGATGCGCAGGCCGTCGGGGTCCACCGAGAACTTCGTGGCCGCGGTGCTGTTGTTGCTCCAGCGGGCGAGCACGTCGTCATCGAAGTCGTAGAGCGTCTGGGTCTGCACGCCGATCGTGATGGGGAGCTGGACCGACGTGCCGCCGACCGAGACCGTGAGGATCGTGCTCGCGCTGGTGCGCGGTGTGATCTTCAGCTTGCCGTCCACGGGCTGGATGTCCACGACGCTGTGGTCGTAGTCGAGCGAGAGGTCCCGCGGGTCGATCGGCGTCGTATAGCCCTGCTCGTCGCGGCCGGTCACGGCGACAGTGGCCGCGTCCTCGGGCTTCGCGTCGGCGATCGACAGGAGCTGGGAGGACAGTTCCACGCTGTGGACCGGACCGAGAACGGTGACCTTCTCCCGCGCCTTCTTGTTGCCCACACGCGCGTTGACCGTGATGCTGCCGTGCGCCTTGGCGGGAACCGTGAGCACGCCACCCTTGACGGAGGCCCCCTGTGCGGACCACCGCACGGACTTCGCACCGACCGTCACCGGCGTCTGGTGGTTGTCGACGCCGGCCGCGACGAGCGCACGGTGCAACCCCGGGAAGACCTTCACGCCACCGTCGGCCGACGCCGCGCCCGGCGCGGGCTTGAGGAGGAGCTGGTCCAGCCTGCCGTCGCCCTTCGCGACGAACACTCCCACGCCGTTCGGGTCGTTTCGCTCGTGGCCGTCGGACGGGACGTTACGGACGGTCGCCTCGTCCTCGCCGAGTTCGCGGGCCACCATGGTGGCCGAGCCGCCGCCGTCGAGGTTGACCGCGGTCTCCACGCCCATCGCGACGAGGTCACGTGCCTCCTTGTCGATCCCGACGCCGCCCTTGCCGGTGCCGCCCGGGCCGTCCCAGGTGGCGAGCACGAGCGTCCGGCCGTGGTCCTTGAAGCCGAGCGCGGTGCGCGGGGCTATCGAGGTGTCGAGGCCGTTGACGACCTTGCCGTCGGAGACGACGGCGCCGCCGTGGCCGATCGCGAACTTCAGCTTCTTGGCAGCGTCGTTGGCGAGCGTGTGGCTGAGCTTCGCCGGGTCGCCGGGCCGCAGCGCGCGGATCGCGGTCGCCGCGGCGCCGCGCCCGACGAGTACGAAGCCGCCGTCCGGGATCGTCCCCGAGCCCGCGGGCCCGTTCGGCGTGACGGAGACGACCGAGCCGTTCCTGACCAGGACCTCGGCGATCTGGTCGTTGGCCACGCCCGTCAGCCCGCCGTTGCGGCTGTAGTCGCCCCAGGCGGGAGTGAACGCGACCAGGCCGTCCGCGGGGATCCCGCCGCCGTTCGCGGCGTTGATCGACAGGACCGTGTGGTCCGTGCCGGCGAAGTTCGCCGTCGTGTTGACCGTGAGGTCCACGAGCTGGGCGATGCCCTTGTCGCTGACGCCGACGTGCTGGCGGCCGCCGGTGATGTCGGCGGTCTTGACGAGCTGCCCGTCCTGAACCTCGCCACCGAGCGCCGCGTTGGAGTTGCCGATGTCAAAGAAATCGCCATTGACACCCGCGACGGCGCCGGCCTTCTTGGCGGCCTCGCTGAGCGGGCCGCCGGACGCGACCGGTCCGGAGGTCAGCAAGTCGGTGCCGACCGCGCGCTCGGACAGGTCCACGGTCAGGAACTGCGCGTCGTACCAGCCCTTCTGGTCGAGCGCCTTCACATGCCGCAGGTTGATTCCCGGACCGATCTTCTCGGCCGTGTTGATCAAGGGAATTCCGCCGGTGACCGGCGCGGGCCGACCACTGTCCGCGTACGCGACGGAAGGTGCGACCGCCAGCGCGGTCGCCGTGGCGAGGACCACGAGCAGTGGCCTCGTACACCGATGGTTCAAGACCATCAATTTCATTGGAACCTCGGGTCAGGAGACGACACGGAGGCAACGCCTCCGCTACGCCCACTTCGATCGCGGGCGCGTACCCGATTAGAAAGATCAACTGAGAAGCGCGGATGACGCCATTGAGAGATTGCAATGAACCCTCGCTGTGGAATCGCGTCTTGTTCTTGTGACGGGCCGCAAGATTTCGCCGCGCCCATCCGCGAGGCGATGGGATGGTCTGGACTATTCCCCGGTCGGAGGCGAAAGGTGTGTGGTGACTGACCGGATCCCGTCCGAGGCTCGGCGCTTTTGGATTTTTATATAACGGGCGTTTCCCCGGCGGGAGTTGAGCCTGGATTCCGGGCTGGTTCGCGGGCATCAGGAAAGGGGCCCGTCACTCGCCGGCGTGCGGGTTACGCACAGTGGACGGGCCGGTTCCCGGCGTCGGCTTCGCGGCGACTCGATGGAGCGCCGCGTAAGCCACCGCCGCTCACGATCGTGTGGCGGTCCCGCACTGGGCTTCGCCGGCTTCCCGCATGCGCGCGTCCATCGACGCGCTCCGGTCGTACGGGTCGACCTCGGGGCCGTCTCCCGAGCCCGTGGCCGCGCGCTCGGCGCTGAACGCGGGGGTGAAATAGCCGGTGAAGGTGGCGCAGCCGCCGTTGGTGGTGTCCACCTTGTAGGAGACGAGGGAAAATGTTCCCGGCTCGATGACCACCTTCGCCGGGTTGTCCCAGCTCATCACGATCTCGCGGCGCGCGATGGTACGAGCGACCTCGTCGCTGCCCGCCGCGGCGCGTACGACCGGATAGACGTATGTGACATCGGTGGTCACCTCGACCGCACCGAGCCGGCCCTCCCGGTATGTGATCCGGCCTCGTGTCTTGACCACGTCCCCGACAAGCCGCGTCTTCGTTCCGGCGAAACGGCTGAACAGCAGCAGAGGATCGTTCTCCCGGCTGGGCGCGCGGAAGGCGTTCGCCAGGTAGTCCTGGACGTCCTGCTGATGCGGATTGATCAACGCGATCGCCTCCTTCGGCCGCTCCCCGCGCAGCACGCCGGGATCCAGACTGGACGCGACGAGGAAGTCCCGGGTCCGGTCGAGCACCTGCGCGACCTGTTCCTTGCTCATCCAGCCGGTCGCCCGCGCCGCGGGCAGGCTGATCCCGGCCGTCCCGTCGCCCCACCGCGCCGCAGGCGATCCCCTGAACGGCTCGTCCAACGTGGGCAGTTGAGCGGCCGCCTGGGTCGCGGGCGGCTGATCCGGACGTTCCGACTCCGCGGCGAGCGGCGTGCTGTCTCCGTCTCCGCCACCGAACCATCCGACCACCTGTCCCGGAGCCAGCGCCACGACCAGCAGGCCGACCGCGGCCAACAGGCCGACCACGTACCAGCCCTTGCCCCGCCGGCGCCGCGGCGGCTGGTGAGTCCGCCACCCCGTCGGCGGTCCGGTCTCTTCCCGCAGCCGCCGGGCCACCATCCGGGCCCGTGCCGACGGCTCCTCGGGCGCTTCCCGCGTCCCGGCCTCGGCCTCCCGCAGGAAGCGCTCCCACTCCTCGTCCGGTATGGACGCCCCGTCCTTGCCCACCCTGCGCTCCCGCTTCTGCTTACGCACCACGCCCCGCCCCGGGACGGGCCGACATCCGTGCATCATCACACAGCTCGACCGCACCGGAACGACCGCCAGTCCCCGCCTGACGAGCCCTGGAACTCCGCGTGTTCAGGGGTTCGTGGCCGGGCGCCGAAGGCGGAGCACTGTCGGCCCGGTGGCCCCCGTCGTCGGCCGCGCTCCCGGAGCGGACGGACTGACCGAGAACGCCAGACCGTCGGCCAGTCCCACGATCGCGTCGTCCGCCAGAGCCACTTGGGACGAGGCGGTACGCGTGGACCGGGCCTCGGCGCCGCTTCGGACCGGCGTCTGCCACAGCTTCTCACCATCACTCGCGCGCAGGGCCAGCAGCCGCCCGTAGCCGTTGACGAAGTACAGCGCCCCGTACTTCTCCGACAGCACGGGTGCGGAGAGACGCTCCACCTCCGTCGCGCGCCGCCACCGTGACGTGCCCGTGCGCGCCGACAGCGCGGTGACCGTGCCGTTGGCCCGCACCACATACAGCGTCCCGTCGAACACCCGCAGTGTGTCTTCCAGCGCCGCCGACGTCCCGTCCGGCAGTGGCACCGCACTGCTCTTGCCGCTGTCGGTGTGCACCCGCCGGAGTTTTGTGTACGGGCCCGGGCTGCCCGTGGCATCGGTCTCGTACTCCGCGAGCACCAGCGAGTCCCCGTCCACACCGGCCGGACGCGCGTACAGCGGTACCTGTCCCAGCTTCCGTGCGGCGCCGTCCGCCTGGTCGAAGCGCCACAGCGTTCCCTGGTAGGAATTGGCGGCGCTCGGATAGCAGAAGGCGTACAGGACTCCGTCTCCCACCCAGGGTTCGCAGGAGTCGTCGGGCGGCAACTGCCAGCGCCATGCCTCCGCGCCGTCGGTGGCGTTCATGGCGATCAGGCTCCGCTCGTCCAGCGACAGCACCACGATCCGCTCTCCGAAGGCCACCGGAGCCGAGCCCATGGCGACCGAATGCGTCCAGCGTGTTTTTCCGTCCTTCGCCGCGAGGCCGGTCACCCACTGCCGGTTGTCGTCCGACCACGCCGGCCCCTCGAAGTCGTTGACCACCACCGTCTCGTCGCGCACCAGCAGCGGTACGGAGGAGTCCGCCTCCGAGGAGACCCGCCACTCGGCCTTTCCCGTGGCGGAGTCCAGCCGGGACGCTCTGAACCCCTCACCGCCGCAGTACAGGGCCTGGCCCGCCGCGACGCAGCCGCTGTCGAAGCCGGTGTTTCCGGCGCTCAGCGACTCCTGCCGCAGTGTGGTCTGCCAGGGCCGCCAGCCGTCGGGCAGCGCCGGGTCAGGGCTGTGCGGAGCCGCGGACTCCGGGCTCGCGTCGGCGCCGGCTTGGGTGCGCCCGCTCCAGGCCACCGCCGTCACACCCAGTCCGGTCAGGGCCAGCGCCACGCTCAGCGAGACGAACAGCGTCCGCCGATCCGGCCTCCGTCGTCGCGGCCGGCCCTCCATGGTGGTGTTCCGCAGCGCGGTGGGAGGCTCGTCCGGCGTACCGGCCAGTGTGATGTCGGCGCCCACGCCTTCGACGGCGCCGCCCGGCAACCGCGCGAAAAGAGCGAGCAGTTCGTCCAGGCCCGGCCGGTTCACCGGATCCTTGTCGAGGCACCGCGTCACGATCGTCCGCAGTGGTTCCGGCACCGCGTCCACCACCGGCGCGTCGTGCACCACGTGATACGCCGTCATATACGGACTGTCCGCGTCGAACGGACCCTGTCCCGTGGCCGCGTGGACCAGCAGCGCGGCCAGCGAGAAGACGTCCGAGGCGGGACTGACGTCACGCGCCGAGTTCAACTGCTCGGGAGACATGAAGGGCGGTGTGCCGAACGTCCGTCCCGTCGCGGTCAGGGTCTGCCTGTCGGCGGCCCGCGAGATCCCGAAGTCGATGACCCGCGGTCCTTCCGCCGACATCAGCACATTGGCCGGCTTCAGATCCCGGTGCACCAGACCCGCCCGATGGATGTCCCGCAGCGCCTCGACCAGTCCGAGCGCCAGCCTCTTCAACTCCACGCCCGCCAGCGGACCGCCCTCGGCGACCCGCTGCGCCAGATTCGGCCCGGGGATGTACAGCGTCGCCATCCAGGGCTGTTCGGCATCCGGATCGGCGTCCAGCACGGGAGCCGTGAACGCACCACTCACCCGCCGAGCCGCCGCCACCTCCTGCCGGAACCGCACCCGGAACTCCTCGTCCTCGGCGAACTGGGCGTGCACCACCTTCACCGCCACCCGCCGGCCGGAAGCCGACCGGGCCAGGTAGACCACACCCATGCCACCGGCTCCGAGCCGCTCCATCAGCCCGTATCCGCCGATCGACTGTCCCCCCACACCGCTCAGCGGCACGCCCGCCACCCTCCCGTCGACATCGGAACGCGCTCAGCGTAGTGCGCGGCACGAGACGCGTAACGCACGCGAGTACGAAGGCCGTTACGCCGACGCCCCGTTGGGACGTACGGTCAGGTGGCCACAGCCTCGGTAACGGTGTCTCCGGAGCGTCCCGCGGTGTGCACGATGTTGGTCTGCCCCTTCACGGCCGAGCTCTGTCCCTCATGGCCGAGACACAATGGGGCCATGGCGGATCTCGACTTGCGCAAGGTGCGGTACTTCCTGGCCGTGGCCGAACATCTCAACTTCGGCCGCGCCGCCGCGGCCCTGCATATCGCCCAGCCCGTCCTCACCCGGCAGATCCGCGCCCTGGAGAAGGAACTGCACGCGCGGCTCTTCGACCGCGACCAGCGCCATGTCGAACTGACCGAGGCCGGAAAGCAGCTCGCCACCGACGCCCCAGGGCTGCTCGCCGAGGCCGACGCGGCCCGGCTGCGTGTCAGCCGCGCCGCTCGTGGCTCCGGCACCTTCGTCGTCGGCTTCATGCCGGGCCTGATCGTCTCCGGCCCGGTCAGGTCGCTGGGCGAGGCCCATCCCGACCTGTCCGTCGAGGTGCGGCGCACCGGATGGGACGACCAGGTGGCCGTCATCCTCGACGGCCGCGTCGACGTCGGCTATGTCCGCCTGCCGGTGGACCAGCGCGGTCTGACCGTGGAGCGGCTCTTCGAGGAGCCCCGCGTGGCGGTGCTGCCCGCCGGGCATCCGCTGGCCGGTGCCGGCGAGATCACCGTCGCCGAACTCGCCGACGAGCATCTGCTCCAGGATCCCGGCGCCGTACCGGAGTGGCGCGACATCGCCACTGAACCGCGCGGCCGTGACACGGCCCGTCGCGCTCCCTCCCTCCTTACCGTCGAGGAGAAGTTGGAGCATGTGGCCATCGGCCATGGCATCGTCGTCCTGCCGCTGTCCACCGCCGCCTTCTACCGCCGTCCCGATGTCGCCCAGGCCACCATCACCGACATCGGTCCCAACCGGGTGTGCCTGGCCTGGCGCGCGGGCCGCCGTAGCCGTCTGATCAGTGAATTCGTCGCGCTCGCCCGCGCCGAGCACGCCGACCGCCACTGACCGCACGCTCCTGGAGCGATACCCGCCGGGTATCGCGGCGCGCGATCTGGGTCTTGGACGCGTACCCGCCCTACGGCGCAGGCTTGGTCCCACGAGGACAACCGGCCTGACACAGGAGCACAGCACATGAACATGCGGGACCAGCGCGTTGTCGTCATCGGCGGAACTTCCGGTATCGGCCTGGCCGTCGCCCGCGCCGCCGCCGCGGCCGGAGCCCGGCTGAGTGTCGCCTCCAGCCGGCAGGAGCGAGTGGACGCGGCCGTCGCGCGACTGGGCGGCGATGCCACCGGCAGGACCGTCGATGTCCTGGACGGAGCCTCGCTCGACGCGTTCTTGCGTAGCTCCGGCGAGATCGACCACCTCGTCTACACCGCCGGCGGCGAGTTGTCGATGATGCCGATCGCCGGCCTCGACCTCGACGGCGCCCGTGACTTCTTCGAAGTCCGCTACTTCGGCGCTCTGAACGCCGTCCACGCCGCACTGCCGCACCTGGCCACGAGGGCTTCCATCACTCTCACCTCCGGCACCGCCGCCGACCGCCCCGGCGCCGGCTGGGCCCTGGGCGCCAGCGTCTGCGGCGCGATGAACTCCTTCACCAAGGCCATGGCACTGGAGCTGGCACCGGTGCGCGTCAACGCCGTCGCCCCCGGCGTCACCCGCAGCCCTCTGTGGTCCGGCATGAGCGAGACCGACCGCGAGGCCATGTACGACAACCTCGGCAAGGCGCTGCCCGTCGGCCGCGTCGGCGATGTCGAGGACGCCGCGGCCGCGTATCTCTACTGCATGACCCAGCCCTACACCACCGGCACTGTCCTGACCGTCGACGGCGGCGCTCTCCTGGTCTGATCGGCGCGCACCGAGTGGTCTGATCGCTGCGCACCGAAGGAAAGGCCTCCGGTGACGGGCCGCGTTGTGTTTCCCGTACACACGTGAGTGCGCGCCGTGCCACGGCTGGCAGGATCAGTGCCGTGAAGGTACTCGTCATAGGCGCGACAGGGACCATTGGCAGCGCTGTCGTCAGCGCGTTGGAAGTCTCGCATCAGGTCGTCGGCGCATCGCGTAGCGGCTCGATACGAGCGGACCTGGAGGATCCGTCCTCCTTGGACGCTCTGTTCGACGCGGTGGCGGACCTCGACGCGGTGGTGTGCTGCGCGGCCAGTGGTCCACTGGTGGCACTGGACTCGGCGACGGACGACGAGATGGCGGCCGGGACGCGAGGCAAACTGCTCGGCCAGGTGGCGCTCGCCCGGCGTGCTGTGCGCCATCTCCGGGACGGTGGCTCCATCACGCTGACCGGAGGCACGTTCTCCGCTCCGATGCCCGGCGGCTCACTGGGAGCCCTCATCAACGCCGGGCTGGAAGGCTTTGTCCACAACGCCGCGAGCGAGCTTCCGCGCGATCTGCGTATCAACCTCATCAGTCCTGGCTGGATCAAGGAGACCCTGGAAGGCATGGGAGCGGACGCGGCCGGCGGCACGCCCGTCGCCGAGGTGGCCCGGGCCTATGTACAGGCCGTGGAAGGCAGCGCGCGGGGCCGGACCGTCCGTCCATGACCGGTCGCCACCGGTGACACGACGCGAGCGCTTCGCCGTCAGCGCGGCCCGAGTCCGGAGATGATCTTCGCGCGGCGCGCATCCGGTCGCTCGTCCGATGTGTCTCATTCGGTGCGTGATCAAGCGCTATGGTCATGTGGCCGCGCAGTAGGGATATTTGGAGATTTTATTTTGAGAACCGGTATGAAGGACATGCGTCGCGCGTCCGCGATCACTGTCACCGCGGGAGTCGTCCTGACGGCCGGGGCATTCAGCGCCCCGGCGCAGGCCGCCACGCTCAAGACGCCGACGATCGTCGCCAAGGGCGGCTTCGTGATGAACAACGGGACAGGAAAGGCGCTCTTCAGCAAGGCCGCCGACACCCGTCGTCCCACCGGCTCCACCACCAAGATCATGACGGCCCAGGTCGTTCTCGCGCAGAAGAATCTCAACCTGGATTCCAAGGTCACGATCCAGAAGGCGTACAGCGACTACATCGTCTCCAAGAACGCGTCGTCGGCCCGTCTGATCGTCGGTGACAAGGTCACTGTCCGCCAGCTTCTGTACGGACTGATGCTGCCGTCCGGCTGCGACGCCGCGTACGCGCTGGCCGACAAGTACGGCGCCGGTTCCACGCGGGCCGCTCGCGTGAAGTCGTTCATCGGCAAGATGAACTCCACCGCCAAGAGCCTCGGTCTGAAGAACACGCACTTCGATTCGTTCGACGGGATAGGGAATGCCGCGAACTACTCGACGCCGCGCGACCTGACGAAGCTCGCGAGCGGCGCGATGAAGAACGCCACGTTCCGTACGGTCGTGAAGACGAAGTCGACAAAGCAGAAGGTCACGACGAAGAACGGCGGCTACCGCTATATGTCGTGGACCAACACCAACAAGCTGCTGGGCAGTTACACGGGCACCATCGGCCTGAAGACCGGCTCGGGCCCGCAGGCCAAGTACTGTCTGGTCTTCGCCGCCACCAGAAGCGGCAAGACGGTCATCGGTACGGTCCTCGCCTCCTCCTCGGAGGCCAACCGCACCGCGGACGCCAAGAAGCTGATGGATTACGGCTTCAAGAAGTAGGCCGTCCGGCACAGGTGTGGGGCCTGCTCGCGATCGTCGGGTCGCGAGCAGGCCCCTTTGTCGTCACAACAGACGCACAACAGACGCACAACAGACGCACAACAGATCTCGTCACACTGAAACGGCCCGCTCCGTCCGTACGGCCTTTCCGGCGATAGGTACCAGCCGTTCCGAGCTTAGGAATTGCCGGATATGTTCTGTGTGTCCCTCTTTGTCGGTGGGTACTGGGCAGGGTAGAGCGGCGCGGGTCGCCTGCCGCGTCATCCGGCCGCATCACAGGACAGCCGAGGTGAGGACGCCATGACCCACCACAACAAGGATTCGGCGGACCGTCTGGCCCGAGGGCTGGGATGGTTCAGCGCCACGCTCGGTCTGACACGGACCACGGTGCCGCACGCCGTCTGCCGATTGAGCGGGGTCGACGACTCCACCTGGGCCCGGACCCTGATGCCGGTGCTCGGAGTCCGGGAGCTGGGCCAGGGCGCACTGCTGCTGGGCAGCCGCAGACCCGCGCCTTGGGTCTGGACCAGGATCGCCGGAGACGCACTCGACCTGACGCTGCTGGTCCGCGCTCTGCGAAGCCGTACCGGTGGCAGGCAGCTAAGAGTCATGGCCGCCACGGCCGCCGTCTCGGCGATCACCGGCTTCGACCTCTACACGGCGGTCCGGTCGCTCGGACGGAGCGGTCCGAGGAGGAGTGACAGCATGCACACGCACGCGTCCGTCACGGTCAACCGGCCACGGAGCGAGGTGTACCGGTACTGGCACGCCTTCGAGAATCTGCCCGACTTCATGAGCCACCTGGAGGCGGTGCGGGCGGACGGCGACGGCCAGTCGCACTGGATCGCCAAGGCTCCTGTGAAAAAGCGCGTCGAGTGGGACGCGGAGGTGGCCCTGGACCGTCCGGGCGAGCTGATCGCCTGGCGCTCGCTCAAGGGCGCCGACGTGGACAACGCCGGATCGGTCAGCTTCCAGGACGCTCCCGGCGGCCAGGGCACCGAAGTCAGGGTGGAACTGGACTTCACTCCGCCCGGCGGCAAAGCCGGAGCGGCGGTCGCCAGGCTGCTCGGCGAACATCCCGAACAGCAGATACATGACGACCTCCGCCGCTTCAAGCAGGTCATGGAGGTCGGCGAGGTGGTCCGCTCGGAGGGCAGCTCCGAGGGCACCCACACCTGGCGTCCGGGCAGGCAGCACCCGGCGCAGCCGCACCACGAGAAGCTCTGAAGCAGCCCGTCATGTCCCTCCGTCGGGTACGGACGGGACAGTGGCCGGAAAGGAAGCAGCATCGTGAAAGGCAACTGCTGGATGGGCCGGAACTCCGTCGAGGTGCTGACCGTGCCCGATCCCCAGATCCTCAACGCCCAGGACGCCATCGTCAAGATCACGTCGACCGCCATATGCGGCTCCGACCTGCATCTTTACGACGGTTACATTCCGACGATGGAGAAAGGGGATGTCCTCGGCCACGAGTTCATGGGCGAGGTCGTCGAGACCGGACCCGCTGTGAAACACCTGACGACCGGCGACCGCGTGGTCGTGCCCTTCCCGATCGCCTGCGGACACTGCACCGCCTGCCGGCACGAGATGTACTCGGTCTGCGAGAACTCCAATCCCAACGCGGGTCTCGCGGAGAAGCTCATGGGCTACTCTCCGGCGGGCTTCTTCGGTTACTCCCATATGCTCGGCGGCTATCCGGGCGGCCAGGCGGAGTACGCGCGTGTGCCGTTCGCCGATGTCGGTCCCATCAAGATCGAAGATGATCTGCCGGACGACCAGGTGCTCTTCCTCTCCGACATCTTTCCCACCGGCTTCATGGGAGCGGAGATGTGCGACATCAAGCCGGGTGACACCGTGGCGGTGTGGGGCGCGGGGCCGGTGGGTCAGTTCGCGGTCGCCAGCGCCTATCTGCTCGGAGCGGACCGGGTGATCGCGATCGACCGCTTTCCCTACCGGCTGGACATAGCGCGGGAAAGGGCCGGGGCCGAGACCATCAACTACGAGGAGATGGACGTCCTGGACACCCTCAAGGAGATGACCGCCGGGCGTGGGCCCGACTCCTGCATCGACGCCGTCGGCCTCGAAGCTCACCATCCCACCTCGGTCATCCATGCCTACGACCGCGCCAAGCAGGCGAGCCGGCTGGAGACCGAGCGGCCGCACGCGCTGCGGGAGGCGATTCTGGCCTGTCGCAACGGCGGCACGGTGGCCGTCATCGGTGTCTACGGCGGACTGCTCGACAAGTTCCCCATGGGATCGCTCATGAACCGGTCGCTGACGCTCAAGGCCGGCCAGTGCCATGTCCAGCGGTATCTCCAACCGCTCCTGGAACGGATCAGGAACGGGGAGATCGATCCCAGCTTTGTCATCTCGCACCACCTGCGGCTCGACGAGGCACCACACGGGTACGAGATCTTCAAGAACAAGCAGGAAGAGTGCAACAAGGTCGTCATGTCGGCGCTCTAGACGCACGGACCCGTGCCGGACATCGGTCTGTGATAATTTTATGCGCTTTTGCCCTATTCATGGGCAAATCATCATAGGGTGCTTACTGAGAGTCCTTCCCGGGCTGGGTAAGGACCGCTCGACCTCTGTAAGGAGGTGTTTCCATGACTGACGCCGAGTTCTACACGCGTGACCGACCGAAGAACCCGCGGCTTCCGGAGGACCGGCCTCGCGGAGGAGGCCCGAAGGGCACACCGGCGGGATATCGCGGGCTGCGGACCACCACGACCGTTCTCATCATCATCGTCGCGGTGGTCATCCTGGGAATCATGCTGTTTCCCTAGCCGGCCCGTCAGGCGCCTCGGATCAGGCGCCTCGGGTCAGGCCGTACGCGGACCGCTTCAGGCGATCATGTCGAGCGACACCCGCCACAGCCGCTCGGCGGCGACTGGGTCGAGTGCGTGGTCCGCGACGCCACCGGATGTGCCCGGCACATGGCGGAGGGCTTCGTTGCAGTCCTCGAAGTAACGGCCGCCCACGCCTTCGAGTGGCGGCCATGTCGCGAGCAGTACGGACGTGGCCGCGCCCTGTTGCGGCGTCTTGAACACATAGGCGCCGGAAGCCACCAGGCCGTCGAGCACCTCCTGCTCGATGTGGCGTGTGAGGTTGGAGAGAATCGCCCCGGGATGCGCCGCGTTGACGGTGATCCCGTCGCCGGCCCAGCGCCGGTGCGCCTCGACCGCGAACAGGGCGTTGGCCGTCTTGGACTGGTCGTACGCCACGTTCGGGTCGTACGCGCGCTCGTGGAAGTGGATGTCGTCGAAGTCCACCGGAGCCCGCAGATGGCCGACCGAACTGAGTGACACGACGCGAGCGCGGCCGGCCGCCGCGAGCGCCGGACGCAGTCCGGTGGCGAGCGCGAAGTGGCCGAGGTGGTTGGTGGCGAACTGGAGTTCCCAGCCCTCCGGTGTCCGGGTCTCGGGCGTCGCCATCACACCGGCGTTGTTGACGAGGATGTGCAGAGGGCCGTGCCAGGCGGCGGTGAAGGCGGCGACGGACCGCTGATCGGCGAGATCCAGCGGCGCGACCAGGACGTTCTTGTTGCCGGTGGTCGCGGTGATGTCCTCGGCGGCCCGCGCGCCGCTCTGCACGTCGCGTACCGCCAGCGTCACCTCCGCACCGGCGCCCGCCAGCGCGCGGGCGGTCTCGACGCCGATGCCGGAGGTCGCACCGGTCACGACGGCACGGTGACCGGTGAGGTCAATGCCGTCCACCACCTCGGCGGCGGTGGACTGGGCGGTGAAGGGCGTGGTGATGCGAGTCTGTTCGGTCATGAGATGCCTTCTCTGTGACGCTCCGGTCCGGCTGCCGACGAGGGAGGCGGTCGGCCGCGATGCCGGAGTCCGGCGCCGGACGGAGCATTTCTGATGCTTCAGGTGGTGCTTCTCCAGCCAACACCGGCAGGGCCTTCCGACGGCTCGGTAAAGGGGCCTGCCTCCACCAGGGGTCCCGCCGACCGGGGGTCCGGCAGTACCCCTCACGGCGGCGGTGAGCCGGCATCGCCGTGAGGGGCACTGCCTCCGCCGCTGCCGTGAAGCGCTGATCCGGGACCGCGTCGCGGGATCCGCGGGTCATGGCTCCGAAGGCCGCCGGCCCCTTTACCCCTTTCGGGGGATATGCCCCTGGTGTGGATCGCTGCCACCATCTTGCTGGCTCGAAGGGAAACGCCGAAGGCGATGTCCGTGCGGGAGCTGTACGCGCGAACGCCTCGCGGCCGACCCGTGCCACACGAGAAGAGGAGTGCGCATGAAGAAGACCGGACCTCTGTCCGCCCTCGCCGCGATCGCGTCAATCGGCTCGGTACTGTTCACGGCGGGCGCCGCGGACGCCGCGCCGGCGAAGTGGGCCAACCACCACCACGCGGCGGCGCAGTTCAAGAAGGCCGGAGTCGCCTGGTCCTCCAGCGGAGGCTGCTCCAACTGGAACAGGCGTACCTGTACGTCCTTCACGAACATCAACAAGGCGACGGTCTCCGGCGCGATCGCGTTCAAGAGGACCACCGGATGCAGGGTGAACATCACCGGTGGCACCGAGGTGGGGCATGCGGCGGGGACGTACAGCCACCGGAAGGGCTACAAGGTCGACATGGCGTTGACCACCTGCCTCAACAAATACATCACCGGCACATTCAGGCATGCCGGAAAGCGCGGCGACGGGGCCACGACGTACAAGTCCCCGGCCGGAAACGTATACGCGCGCGAGGGCAGCCACTGGGACGTCACCTACTACCACGGCAGGCCCTGACGCACGACGCCGTGATTCACGTCCGGGCCGGTCCGGATCGAGGACCACCGAGGCCCGCTCCCGGAAAGGTACGCCTTTCCGGGAGCGGGCCTCTTTCCTGTCCTGGCTGTCCTGGCTGCTCTGGCTGTTCTAGGGCGTGTTTCGAAAGTCCCGCCTGGCACGCACGCTCGCCGCGTTGTCGGAGTCGTCCCAGTACATCCAGTACGCGAACGATCCTCCGCCTTGCGATCGCACGCACCAGACGCCGCGAGCCCCGCCCCAGGGGCGGACGGCGCTACTTTCGAAACACGCCCTAGCCGTCCGCGCTGCGCGCGCGGGCGCCCGCGCGCGTGCGGCCCGCGGCCGGCACCCGGTGCGGATGGCGCCGTAGATACTCGTTCTCCAGAGCTGCCATCCGAGCGGTGTGTGTGGCCAGCGCGTCCTCGGGTCCGTGCAGGAGCGTCTCGTGGCGTGTCCGGTGCAAGGTCTCCACTTCCTTGAGGAGCAGTTCATCGTCGAGCTGCTCCGGCGGTACCCCGCTCTCGTGGTCGGTCACGGCTCGCTCCCTCCGGTTCGCCCCCTGTCGGCCCCCTCTGCCGAAAATACCCGTACCGCAGTGAATTCGTACAAATTACACATCGGGACCGGTGGGTCGGAGTCGTATGGTCGTCGCGCAGCGTGACTGCCTGGCGGTCGGCGGGCCGTACCGGTGTCCGTCGTCCGCCGTGTGCTGGCGTATCTCCGCATGAAAAGCGCGGCAAGGAGCACACGACAGACAGTGCGGCGGAGCGGCCGTGTCCACCGTCAGCCGGCAGCGGCACGGCGGTGCGGTACGGCGGCTCACGCCGCACAACGGCAATCATCACTCAGGTCGGAGTTCCGCTGTTCCGCCGCACCCGGCATCGCCGCCGGAGGACCGGCGGCCACAGGGCCGAGACGGAAGGCAGTCCTCGTGCGCAGTGTCGGAGTGGAGGAGGAACTCCTCTTGGTGGACATGGAGACCAACGAACCCCGGGCCTTGTCCACCGCCGTGCTGGCCGTCGCCTCCCGCGACGGCCGGCACGGCCAGATCTTCGAGAAGGAGCTGCAGCGCGAGCAGCTTGAGTTCGCGACGCATCCCCAGACCGGGATGGGTGAACTGGCGGCGGAGATCGAGCGCTGGCGCGCCGAGGCCGGGCGCCATGCGGGTGAGGTGGGTGCCGCGGTGGCCGCGCTGGCGACCTCGCCGCTGCCGGTGAGTCCGTCGATCACTCCTGACGAGCGCTACCAGTGGCTGGAGAAGGAGTTCGGACTCACCGCGCAGGAACAGCTCACCTGCGGCTGCCACGTACATGTCTCGGTCGACTCGGACGAGGAAGGCGTGGCGGTCCTCGACCGCGTCCGGCCCTGGCTGCCGGTGCTTCTGGCGCTGAGCGCCAACTCTCCCTACTGGCAGGGCGAGGACAGTGGTTACAGCAGCTACCGCAGCCGGGTGTGGGGCCGCTGGCCGTCGGCCGGACCTGTGGAGATCTTCGGTTCCGCCGACCGGTATCACGCGCAGGTCCAGGCCATGGTGGACACCGGCGTACTGCGTGACGAGGGCATGGTCTATTTCGACGCCAGGCTCTCCAACGCCTATCCGACCGTCGAGATCCGTGTCGCGGACGTGTGTCTGAACGCCTCGGACACGGTACTGCTGGCGACCCTCGCGCGTGCTCTGGTGGAAACCGCGGCCCGGGCCTGGCAGGCCGGTGAGCCGCCTGCCCGCCAAGGTGTCGGGCTGCTGCGGCTGGCGGCGTGGTCGGCGGCCCGGTCCGGGCTGGAGCGGCAGTTGATCCATCCCGTCACCATGCGGCCCGTGCCCGCCGAGGCCGCGGTGCGGGCGCTCTTCGATCATGTACGGGACGCTCTTGACGACAGCCGTGATCTGATACCGGTGCAGGACGCCATCACCGAGCTGCTGCGGCGCGGCAATGGCGCGCGGGTGCAGCGCGAGCTGTTCCGGCGGACGGGGAGCCTGCGGGACGTGATCGCCGAGTGCTCGCGTCTGACCACCGGCTGACGACTCCCGGACGGTGAACGGCCGCCCGCCGCCGTGTGCCGGGCGCGGCGCGTACGGATGCCGCCGGAGGCCCGGGTGCCACTCGATTGGCTCCGGCGTGGCAAGGGCCCGCCGGGGCGCCGGGCGATAGCGTCGAAGTCCCGCTGCCCGCAGGTGTCGGGCCGGGCTGCCGGCGCCGCGCCGACCGAACTGTTCCAGCCGCGCCGCCGCGCCTGGTCCGTGTCGCCCGTCCGCGGACCAGGTCCCGTCCCGCCCGATCCCACGGGGTGTCTCGTATATGGCCGACTTCAGCTACGTCGTGGTGATCATCGCTGTCTTCGCTCTCATCGGCCTGGTCGCGAAGGGAGTGAGCCGGCTGTGAGCGTCGAGAACATCGTCGGACTGGTCGTCGCGGTGATCCTGATCGGCTATCTCGTGGTCTGTCTGATCTTTCCCGAGCGGTTCTAGGCCATGCCTTGAGGGCCCCGACCGGCGCGGCTGCCCTCCGTCGCGGCGCGGCGTCCTCCGGCCGCCTCCGCATGAGATCCCGAACCATGAGGTCCCGAACGACGAAAGGTCCTCGATGAACGGCACTCTCGCGGGATGGCTGCAGATCCTCGCCCTGGTGGCGGCCCTCGCGCTGTCCTTCCGGCCGCTGGGCGACTACATCGCGTACGTCCTCACCTCACCGCGGCACTGGCGCCTGGAGCGAGTGCTGTACCGGGTCGGCGGAGTCGACGCGGACGTGGACCAGAAGTGGACCTCGTTTCTCCGCGGCGTCCTGGCCTTCTCGCTGATCTCGCTGCTGTTCCTCTACGGATTCCTGCGCCTGCAGAGCGGTCTGCCGCTGTCGCTGAACACACCTGCCATGGATCCCGGCCAGTCGTTCAACACGGCGGCGTCCTTTGTCACGAACACCAACTGGCAGTCGTACTCCGGCGAGTCGGCGCTGGGCCATCTGGTGCAGATGTCGGGTCTGGCGGTCCAGAACTTCGTCTCGGCCGCGGTCGGCATCGCGGTGATGGCCGCGCTCATCCGCGGATTCACCCGGAAGAAGACGGACCGGGTCGGAAACTTCTGGGTGGACCTCACCAGGATCGTCCTGCGCGTCCTGCTGCCGCTGGCCGTGGTCTTCGCGATCGTGCTGGTGGCGGCCGGAGTGATCCAGAATTTGCACGGTTTCCACTCGGTCACCACCATCGCGGGAGAGAGCCAGACCATTCCCGGCGGCCCGGTGGCCTCTCAGGAGGCCATCAAGGAGCTGGGTACCAACGGCGGCGGCTTCTACAACGCCAACTCCGCGCATCCCTTCGAGAGTCCGAACGGCTTCACCAACTGGCTGGAGATCTATCTGCTGTCGGTGATCGCCTTCTCGCTGCCCCGCACCTTCGGCACGATGACCGGCGACCGGCGCCAGAGCTACGCGATCGTCGCCGTCATGGCCCTGATCTGGATGGCCTCCGTCGCCATCGTCACGGCCAATGAGCTGCACAGCGTGAGCAGTACGGCAGGCCACGCCGCCGGCGGAATGATGGAAGGCAAGGAACAGCGCTTCGGCGTCTGGGCCTCAGCGCTCTTCGCGGTAGCCACCACACTGACGTCCTGCGGGGCCGTCAACTCCTTCCACGACTCGTACTCGCCCGGCGGCGGCGGGATGACGATCTTCAACATGATGCTGGGTGAGATCGCTCCCGGCGGTACGGGATCCGGCCTCTACGGCATCCTCGTGCTGGCGGTCGTCGGAGTCTTCGTCGCGGGTCTGATGGTCGGCCGTACGCCCGAGTATCTGGGCAAGAAGCTGCGCGGGCGGCAGATGAAGTTCGCCTCGCTGTACATCCTCACCACGCCCGCCGTGGTCCTGACCGGCGCCGGCCTCGCGATGGCGCTGCCGGGCGAGCGCGCGGCGATGCTCAACCCCGGGCCGCACGGATTCTCGGAGGTGCTGTACGCCTTCACCTCGGCCGCCAACAACAATGGTTCGGCCTTCGCCGGGCTGTCCGCGAATACGGACTGGTACAACACCGCACTGGGCCTTGCGATGATCATCGGCCGGTTTCTGCCGATCGTGTTCGTGCTGGCGCTCGCCGGATCTCTCGCCGAGCAGCAGCCGGTCCCGGCCAACGCGGGAACACTGCCGACGCACCGGCCGCTCTTCGTCGGCCTGCTCACCGGTGTGATCCTCATCGTCGTCGGCCTCACCTACTTCCCGGCGCTCGCGCTGGGCCCGCTCGCGGAAGGGCTGCGCTGATGTCCACGACCACCGGACAGCCCCCGGCGCCGAAGGACCCGCTGGCGGTGAACAGCCGCCGGATCTCCGGCGGACTGCTGGACCCGAGACAACTGGTCAGCTCCTTCCCGGACGCGCTGCGCAAGCTCGATCCCCGGGTGATGTTCCACAACCCGGTGATGTTCGCCGTCGAGGTGTGCGCGGTGCTGACCACTCTGTCGGCCATCAAGAACCCCGGCGTCTTCGCCTGGGTGATCACCGCCTGGCTCTGGCTGACGAGTGTCTTCGCCAACTTGTCCGAGGCGGTCGCCGAGGGCCGGGGCAAGGCGCAGGCCGAGACCCTGCGCCGGACGAAGACCGACACCACGGCTCGCCGGCTGGCCCGCGACTGGCGGCCGGGAGCACAGCACACGGCGGAGGAGGAGGCGCCGGCGAACGAGCTGCTGCCCGGCGATCTCGTGGTCGTCGAGGCCGGGCAGATCATCCCGGGTGACGGTGATGTGGTCGAAGGGGTCGCCTCCGTCGACGAGTCGGCGATCACCGGCGAGTCGGCGCCGGTGATCCGTGAGTCGGGCGGCGACCGCTCGGCCGTGACCGGCGGCACAAAGGTGCTGTCGGACCGGATCGTCGTACGGATCACCTCGCGGCCGGGTGAGACCTTCATCGACCGGATGATCGCGCTCGTCGAGGGCGCGGCCCGGCAGAAGACACCGAACGAGATCGCGCTGAACATCCTGCTCGCCTCGCTGACCATCGTCTTCCTGATCGCCGTGGTGACTCTGCAGCCCTTCGCGGTCTTCGCAAACGCGGAGCAGCCACTGGTGATTCTGGTGGCGCTGGTGGTCGCGCTGATCCCGACCACCATCGGGGCCCTGCTGTCCGCGATCGGTATCGCGGGCATGGACCGGCTCGTCCAGCGCAATGTGCTGGCCATGTCGGGACGCGCGGTCGAGGCCGCCGGTGATGTCAACACGCTGCTGCTGGACAAGACCGGCACGATCACTCTCGGCAACCGCCAGGCCGCCGAGTTCCTGCCGGCCGAGGGTGTTGGCGTCGCGGAACTGGCCGACGCCGCGCAGCTCTCGTCGATCGTCGACGAGACACCGGAGGGCCGCTCGATCGTGGTTCTCGCCAAGGAGCGTCACGCACTGCGCGGCCGGAGCGAAGGAGAGCTGGCGGACGCCGTATTCGTACCTTTCACCGCGCGGAGCCGGATGAGCGGCGTCGACCTCACCGGCCCGGACGGTCCTCGTTCGCTGCGCAAGGGCGCCGCCGCGGCCGTGATGCGCTGGGTGCGCGAGAACGGCGGCCAGACCGGCGCCGATATCGGCGGGATCGTGGACGGCATCTCGGCGAGCGGCGGTACTCCGCTGGTCGTCGCCGAGCTGACCGGGCGCGGTGGCGCGAGGACCGGCCGGGTGCTGGGTGTCATCCATCTCAAGGATGTCGTCAAGGAAGGGATGCGGGAGCGGTTCGACGAGCTGCGCCGTATGGGCATCAGGACGGTCATGATCACGGGTGACAATCCGCTGACCGCCAGAGCGATCGCGGAGGAGGCCGGTGTGGACGACTTCCTCGCCGAGGCTACTCCGGAGGACAAGATGGCGCTCATCAGACGGGAGCAGGCGGGCGGCAAGCTGGTCGCCATGGCGGGTGACGGTACGAACGACGCTCCGGCGCTGGCGCAGGCGGATGTCGGCGTGGCCATGAACACCGGTACCTCGGCCGCCAAGGAGGCCGGGAACATGGTGGATCTGGACTCCAATCCGACGAAGCTCATCGAGATCGTCGAGATCGGCAAGCAGTTGCTGATCACTCGTGGTGCGCTGACGACGTTCTCGATCGCCAACGATGTCGCGAAGTACTTCGCCATCATTCCCGCGATGTTCGCGGTCGTCTATCCCGGGCTGGACAACCTCAACATCATGCGGTTGCACAGCCCGACCTCGGCCATCTCCGCCGCGATCATCTTCAACGCGCTGATCATCGTGGCGCTGATCCCGCTCGCTCTGCGCGGTGTCCGTTACCGGCCGTCGTCGGCGTCCGCGCTGCTGAGCCGCAATATCTGGCTGTACGGAGTGGGCGGTCTGATCCTTCCGTTCGTCGGAATCAAGGTGATCGACCTCATCATCCAGTTCATTCCCGGCCTGCGCTGACCCACAGCCCGCGCCGACCCACAGCCCGTGCTGACTCACAGGAGAAGACGACCGCCATGACCCTCGCGCTCCGTCCCGTTGTCCGCCGTCATCTGTCGGCGCTGCGGATGCTGCTGGTGTTCACCGTGATCACCGGTGCCGGCTATCCGCTGCTGATCACGGGTATCGCCCAGGCCGTCTTTCCGCACCAGGCCAACGGCTCGCTGATCGAGGAGAACGGCAGGCCGGTGGCGTCCGCCCTGATCGGCCAGAACTTCGTCCTGCCGGAGCGGCGGGGCCGGGCCGCCGGCCGGCCGGACCCGAAGTGGTTCCAGCCCCGGCCCTCGGCGGCCGGGCCCGCCGGCTATGACGCCGCCGGTTCGGCTGCCTCCAATCTGGGTCCCAACAACCCCGTCCTGGTCAGGCTCGTCAAGGAACGGAGAGCCGCGGTGGCCGCGTTCGACGGTGTCCCACCGAGCAGCGTGCCCGTCGACGCGGTGACCGCCTCGGGCTCCGGCCTCGATCCGGACATCTCGCGGGCGTACGCGGACCAGCAGGTCAACCGGGTGGCCAGGGCACGCGGACTGCGTACGGCGACGGTGCGACGGCTGGTCGCCGAGCATGCCGAGGGCCGTGACATCGGCTTCCTGGGCCAGGACGGCGTCAATGTCGTCGAGCTGAACCACGCTCTCAGCACGGTGAAGTGACCGTGCGGTGAGCGCGGGTGAGTACGGATCAGCTCAGATGGCGGCGTCTTCCTCACGCTCCCGCACCCGGGCGAGCAGCGAGGCGGGATCGGGATCCGTCTGGAGCGCGGGCAGAAGCAGCAGCCACAGATCGTGCAGACCGTCCTCGATCCGCCGGCGTCCCTCCAGCGCGTCGGAGACGGTGTGCAGTCCGAAGAACGCGGACACCAGCCCCTGAGCGGCCACCTCGGGAGTGACACCGATGGCGAATTCGTCTTCGCGGTGGGCCTCTTCGAGCAGTTCGGTGACTGTCTCGATCCAGCCGACGAAAGGGCGCGGCAGCGTGACATCGATGGACTTGCGCTCGGCCCAGAGACGCGATCCGGCCCGGATGACGACATCGTCGCGGAATGCTCTGGCGACGGCGAAACTCAGCCCGATCAGCCTTTCGAGTGCCGGAAGTCCGGCCGATCTGTACTGATCGATCAGCTTCGGCCAAGCCGCGAAATGTGCCTCGACAACGGCCAGGGCCAGATTCTCCTTGCTGGCGTAATGGAAGTAGATGGCCCCGCTGGTACGGCCCGACCGCGCGCTGATATCACTGATGCTGGTGCCGGCGTAACCTCGTTCATCGAACAGGTGTGCCGCCGCCTCCAAGAGAAACCTGCGTGTCGTTTCCGCACGTACCCGCTTCGCCTGAACCTGCATATGCGCCCCGGATTCCCGTCCCGTCGATGACAGCACGCAATGTAGTGCTTTCGCGGACCGGGTGGCGCACCGGGTGCATCTTCACAAGAATTACGATTTTCTTATCGCATGGATACCTCGGTTGGCGACATCGCCGGCGAAGTCCGGCCACTGACCTGGTCGCGCACCGTCGCCCGTGAGACAGTGCACCGGAGCTCCGTGGCGGAAGTGCTTCTCACGGATGTACGGAGGCTCGAAAACGGCGATTTCGAGGCCGCGGCGTCATGGTCGCGGTCGCATCCGACCTTTCCGCGTGACGGAGTGGGACTGCACAGCCCGCTGGTCATCGTCGAGACGCTGCGGCAGCTCGGCATCCACATTCCGCTGCGGTATTTCGCGGTTCCCGTGTCTTCGCGTCTGCTCATCAGTGATCTGTACTTCGGGATCGATCCGTCGGCGGAACCTCGGGCCGTCACCGGTGCCACCGGAGTCACCTGTCTGGTGCGTGTGAGCGAGGTCCGGCGAGGACCGGACGACACCGTCACCGGACTGCGGCTGCGTGTGCGCTTCAGCGCGCATGGCGTGCCTTTCGCGCAGGCCGGAGGAGGTGCGCGATTCCTGGACGGCGAACAGTACGCCGCCCGGCGGGAAGGGCGTACGGAATTCGTCTCGCCGCGGGCGGGGACCGCGGAGGTGGCCCGCCCCGACGCCCGGAGCCTCGGAGTGACCGGAGCGCACGATGTGGTCATCGGACTCGACGGCGGCGGAGTTCTGGTGGCCCCGGCCGATCCGACGCATCCATTCTTCTTCGACCATGCCACGGATCATGTACCGGGGATGGTCCTTCTGGAGGCGGCCCGTCAGGCCGCGGCCGTGGAAAGCCGGGGAACTCTGCTGCGTCCCGCGTCCGGACGGCTGAAAGCCGCGCGCTTCGTCGAATTCAGCCCGCCGGCCCGAGTCCTGTGCGTGGCGCACCACGAGACCTGCGTCTTTCGATTTTTCCAGGATGGCGAACAGAAGGCTTTCGGCATCCTCGGCTACAGGTAAACAGCTAGAAATACTATGCGCAGTCACTTGACTACCGAGAGTTTTCCTCTCTAGCGTAGCGACCGTTATGTTCTTCGGCGGACGCCGAAAACGGCCTTCGAAGGCTGCGCCCGCCTGGGACCGCACCCGCCCGAGAGTGGCTGACCAACGCGCCCGCGGTGTTTTGTGCCGTCGTGGCGGCGAGTGCCGCCGCTTTCCGGGCTCTCCTGAACGGAAAGCAATCGGATGACAGTTCATCGCATCCATTCCTGGACTCCGGCAGCGGTCGTCTTCGACTGCGACGGCACTCTCATGGACACCGAACGCCACTGGCAGGACGCGCGAATTCGCGCCCTGCGCGAGTACGAGTGCGAGCCGGCCGCCGGGTTCGCGGAGCGCGCCAAGGGGCTGCACTACACCGAATGCGGACGCCTCATGGCCGAGGAGGCCGGCCGGCCCGATCTCGCCGCGGAGATGACCGGCCGCCTTCTCGCGCATTTCCGCGTTCTGGTCGCCGGCAATCCCATGATCATGCCCGGCGCCCGTCAACTGGTGGAGAGCTGCGCGAAGTTCGCGCCGCTGGCCGTCGCCAGCAACTGCCCGAGAGAGGTCGTCGAGTCCTCGCTCGGAAGATCCGGGCTGCTGGGCCGCTTCGACCATGTCGTCGTACCGGAAGGCGAAATCCGGCCCAAGCCTCATCCGGACGTGTATCTCACCGCCGCACGGCTCTGCGGCGCCGCGCCGGCCGACACTCTGGCCGTCGAGGACTCCCTCTGCGGCATCCGGGCCGCGGTCGGTGCGGGCACGCGCATCCTCGGGGTCGGTCCCTGGCCCGGCGAGCAGGTCGCGGAACTGGTCGACCTGTGGGTCCGCTCGCTGGACGAGCCCGAACTCTCCGTCTGGGCCGCGGGCCGGGCCGGTGTCCAGGGGCCGGACTGACGGCGCCCGGCCGCGCCGTTGATCGTGCGACGGATGTCCGCCTACCATGACTCCAGTGAACATATCGGTTCATAAGTCGCCGTGCGGAGAGTTGGTCATCCGAATGGATGAGGAACGTGCCGGCCGTCTCGTCTCGTCGCTGCGGGCCCGCGGCGTCATGGCCCATCTGGCCCACCTGGGTGTCTATGAGTTCGGCGTGCAGATTGTGCTCGCCGACGGTGGTGAGGCGGTCTGGGACATCGATGAAGCGGTGGGTCTGAGGGCGGAGGTCGTCGAGGACGGTGTGCTCATGGGCTATGTGCCTCATGTGCCGGGTTCGGAGAATTTCACCGAGGAACAGCTCATGGCGGTGATCGCCGCCACCACCTACGACAAGGAAGGGCTGCATCCGCCCACGGACGGCCCCGCCCGCTCCGGCGAGGACACCGCGCGCCCACCGGAGTCCGCCGCCGGGCCCGTAGGCGCACCGCGCCGGGCCCACCACCGCGGTCGTGGATTTCCCTGGCTGCCCCGGCGCCCGGACCAGTGAGGAAGCCGGCGAGTGCCCGAAGGGCCCGGCCGGGAATCCGGCCGAGCCCAGGACGTTCATCTCGTGCTCCGGTCGCCCGGGGCGTTACTCCTTGATCGCGCCCGAGTTGGCGCCGTTGACGAAGTACCGCTGGAAGCAGAAGAACAGCGCCGCCACCGGAAGCGTGGAGAGCAGGGCCGCGGCCAGCTTCAGCGGATACTGCGTGCCGCCGCCGAGACCGCCCGAGACAAAGCGGGACAGGCCCGTGGTGAGCGTCTCGTACTGGCTGGACTGGGTGGCGACGAGGAAGTGGGTGAACTCGTTCCAGGAACCCTGGAACGACAGGATGGTCAGAGTGATCAGCGCGGGTCTGGCCATCGGCAGGACGATCGACCAGAAGATCCGGAACACACCGGCTCCGTCGACCCGCGCCGCCTCCTCGACCTCACGCGGCACCGACTCGAAGAACTGCTTCATGATGAAGATGCCCGCCGCGTCCACCAGCAGCGGCAAGATCATGCCGGTGTAGGTGTCGAAGATCCCGAAGGTGTTGAGCACCAGGAACTTCGGGATGAGCAGTGTCACACCGGGCACCGCCATCACCGAGACCACGAAGACGAACAGCACCGAACGGCCCCGGAACCGCAGCCGCGCCAGCGCGTAACCCGCCATCGAGTCGAAGAGCACCCGTCCCGCGGTGACGACCACCGCCACCAGCGACGAGTTGCCGAGCCAGCGCAGGAAGGGCACCCCGTCGGCGGACTCGCTCAGCCCGAACAGCCGCTGGTAGGCCGCCGTCGTCGGAGTGGTGGGCAGCAGCGACAGCGGATTCGCCGCGGCGTCCGGGTCCGTCTTGAATCCGGTCACCAACTGCACGACGAACGGCAGCAGATAGAGCAGGGCCAGCCCGACCACCAGGGCGTAACCCAGCACGCGCAGCGGAAGGGAGAAGCGGCCCAGCACGGGGAGGGCCCGCTCGCGTGAGGCGCGGCGCGCCCGGGCCCGCTCGGCCCGGTCGCGTACGGCCGTACCGGCGGTGCTCATCGGTTCCTCCTGATACGTGTGCCGCGCTCGCGCAGCGCCCAGCGCTGGAACGCGGTCAGAGTGAGGATCAGGACCAGCAGGACGAACGCGATCGCCGATCCCTGGCCGAAGTCCGCGTTGTCGAAGCCCGAGGAGTACGACAGGAAGGCGGGCGTCAGTGTCGTATTGCCCGGCGCGCCCTGGCCCATCACGTATACCTGGTCGAAGACCTGCCAGGTGGCGATCAGTCCCAGCGTGAGCACCAGGAACAGCACGGGACGCAGCGCGGGCAGCGTCACGTACCGCAGGAGCTGACGGCGGTTGACGCCTTCCAGGGCCGCCGTCTCCTCCAGCTCACGAGGGATGTCCTGGAGCGCCGCGAGGAAGATCAGCATGAAGGTGCCGGACGTGGTCCACACGGCCAGCAGGATGATCGTGCACATCGCGATGGAGGGTCCGGACAGCCACTCGAACCACGAGAGGCCCATGAAGGAATGGTCGGCCAGCAAGCCGGTCGGCTGCTCCGGATCGACGATCCCGAGGCCGCCCAGGATCAGCGAGAGCACTCCGCGCGGGTCCGCGAACCAGTTCGGTCCTTTCACTCCGATCCACGACAGCAGGGCGTTGACGGCGCCGCTGCCCTGGAAGAGGAAGAGGAAGATCGTGGCGACGGCGATGGAGCTGGTGACCGACGGGAAGAAGAACGTCGTACGCAGCGCGCCGCGCCCGCGCAGCATCCGCTGGTTGAGGATCAGCGCCAGGCCCAGTGCCAGACCGGTCTGGAGAGGCACGGTCAGCAGCACGTAGTAGGCGTTGTTGCGCAGTGCGGTCGCGAAGAGGGTGCGGTCGAGACCGTCCTGAGTGAAGAGCGTCCGGTAGTTCTCCAGACCCACGAAGTCGGCCTGGCCGCTGAACGGATTGGACTGGCCGTCCCAGTGCAGCAGGCTCACCCACAGCGCCATCAGGATGGGAAGGACCAGGAACAGGCCGAGGATCAGCACCATGGGGCTGACGAACAGCCAGCCCCACGCGCCTTCCCGGCGCCGGCCCGCGCGCCGTGCGCGGGCCGTGCCGGTGGTGTCGGTCCCGCCGGGTGCGCTCGGCGTACGGCCTCCGGGAGGCGTACGGCTCGCGAGCATCGTGCGGATACGCATGGGGCTCAATTGCCCTTCGCGATCGCCTGTTCGCCGTTGCGCTGCAGGTCGGCGAGGATCTTCTTCGGGTCGGCCGTCCGCAGCGACTGGAGATCGGTGTTGAACTGGCTCAGCACCTTGTCGAAGCCGGCGATGGTCACGGGGCCCTGGGCGTACGCGCTGCCGTCGACCCACGCCTTGGCGCGCGGCTCCCGCTCGGCGTACGTCTTGAGCGCGCTCGTCCGCGACGGCATCACACCGAACGCGTCGGCGAAGGCGAGCTGCTGGTCGGCGGAGCTGAGGTACTTGACGAGATCGACGCTCGCCGCGCGGTGCGCGCTCTCGGCGGCCACGCCCCAGCAGTTGCTGAAGGCGAGCGTGGACTGGCCGGCCGGTCCGGCGGGCAGCGGCACCACGTCGTACTTCACATCCGGATAGTCGAGCTTCATCCCGCCGTCGAGCCAGTTGCCCTCGATGGTCATGGCGGCCTTGCCCTTGCCGAGCGCCTCACCGCCCCAGCTCGTGTCCACCTGCTTCGCGTACTTCATCGAGCCGGACTTGAGCAGGGACTGGACGAAGCCGAGGCCCTCGGCGTTCTCCGGAGTGGCGGCGGTCATCTTCTTCTGGTCCGCGTCGGTCAGCCAGCCGCCCGCCTGCTTCATGAAGACACCGAGCCGCTGGTACTCGTCGCTGGTGACCAGGCCGGTGACGCCGTCGCCGGTGAGCTTGTCCGCGACGTTCCGCAGCTCCTGCCAGCTCTTCGGATAGTCCTTCGCCGTCAGCCCGGCCTTCTTCCAGAGATCGGAGTTGACGACGAGACCGAGGGTGGAGGTGTCCTTGGGCAGGCACACCAGCTTGCCGTCGTACGTGAAGGAGGTCCGGAGCTGCTCGGAGAAGTCCGAGGCGTCGGATATCTGGTCTCCGTACGGGTACAGCGAGCCGCCCTTGGCGTAGTTCGCGAACTGGTCGGAGTTGACGTAGAAGACGTCCGGCGGCTTGTGCCCGGCGAACGACTGGGCGAGCTGCTGGTTCATGTCCTTGGCGATCGAGACCGTGACCGTGTTGCCGGATTCCTTCGCGTACGCGGCGGCGGCGGTCTTGACGGCCTGAGTCTCGGCGTCCCCGGAGGTGGCGATCAGGACCGTCAGTTCCTGCTTGCCGTTCTTGTCCTGCTCCGGCTCCTTGGCATCGCCGAAGCTGGACGAGCAGCCGGTGGCGGCCAGCAGCGCCGCGCAGGTGGCGAGGGCGGCGACGGTCGTGCGGGTGACCATGAATTCCTCCAGAAGGGATACGACGTGCGGCTCAACAGCCCGGAGAGGGGCGTGCTGTGAATCACTGGCCCCGGGCGGGCGCGATGCCTGGTCGCCCGGAGCGGCTGTGGGGTGGTGCGGTGCCCGGTACGGGCAGGGTTGGTGGTCAGTGGCCCGGTGCGGGCGTGCTGTCGCGGACGACGAGGGACGGTTCGAGCAGGACGCGCTCGGGCGGAGCGCCGGGCTCCGACATCCGTGCCAGCAGGAGACGGACGCATTCGCGGCCGACGGCCTCCAGCGGCTGAGCGACGGTGGACAGGCCGGGTGAGAGGAGCGACGCGGTGGGGGAGTCGTCGAAGCCGACGACCGCGAGATCCCTGCCCGGTACGGCTCTCCGCTCGCGCAGTGCGTGGTAGCAGCCCAGCGCCAGCATGTCACTGGCGGCGACCACCGCCGTGGCTCCCGCGTCGAGCAGTGGTCCGGCGGCGGCCCGCGCCGAGGAGATGTCGTCGACGCTCTGCGCCCGCCGGCCGCGGACCGGAAGGCCGTGCCGCCGCATGGCGCGCTGCCAGCCCTCCGCGCGGTCGTCACCGACGCCGGAGCCGCGCGGCCAGCCGAGGAACGCGATCTTGCGATGCCCCTGGTCCACGAGGTGCTCGACCGCCGCGTCCGTACCGGAGGCGCCATCGACATCCACCCAGTCACCGATCTGGCGGCCCGACCACATCCGGCCGAAGCCCACGAACGGCACACCGCGCTTCTCCAGCCACGCCTGGCGCTGGTCGCCGCGCTCGGTGCCGCTCAGTACGAAACCGTCGACATTGTGCAGGTCGAGGAGTTCCTCGTAGCCGTCCAGACCGGCGGTGCCCGGTGGCGAGGCGAACAGCAGCACCCGGTAACCGGCCTCGTCCGCAGTCTGGGAGAGAGCGTGCAGAAAGCGGTCCATGACCGGGGCCGAGGTGCCGGGCGCGGTGGGACGGATTCCGTAGCCGATGAGTTTGCTGGAGCGGGTGCGCAGCGTCTGAGCGGCCCGATGAGGGCGATAGCCCATCTCGTCGATGGTGCGGCGGACTCGTTCCAGAGTCTCGGGCCGCAGCAGATCGGGCGAATTGAGGGCGTTTGAGACCGTTTGCGGAGAGACCCCGGCCCGCCTCGCGACCATGGCCAGGGTCACCGGACCCGCCTTGGGTGAGGGGGAGTTGGGGGAGCGGGGCATGACAGTCTCCGGAACCGGTCTGGCGAATGGATGAGTTCATTGGAGCGTTCCAATGACGTTGTCAACGACCTGATGTCGTCGTTAGGGTTCTTGGAACGCTCCAATGCCTGAGAGGTTCTGCTGTTTTGGATACGACTGTCAAGACCCACGACATAACGAACTCCGTCGCGGGGGCCGGCCCCGCGGCCGAGGGCCTCCAGCCATTCCTGCACGACGCCGTCGTGACGCTGTACGCGCCGAGCTTCGCCGTCTCGCACCCGGACGGACAGATCGCCGGCGGCGCCGACGGCTTCTACCACGGCGACAGCAGAGCCCTGGCCCGGCTGACCGTCGAGGCCGACGGCATCACGATCGCGCCGGTCCACGGAGCCCTCGACGGAGCGGACCGGGCGGCCTTCCGCGGTGTGCTGCGCGGCCTGGGCGAGGAGACACCGGACCCGGCGGTCACCCTGCACCGGCGGCGCCATGTCACTCCCGGACTCCTGGAGGAGACCCTCGAAGTCGGCAACGCCGGACGCCGGCACGTCCGCGTCCGGCTGATCGTCACCGCCGCCACCGACCTCGCGCCGATGGAGCGCGTCAAGACGGGAAACCGGCAGAGCCCCGCCACCGCCACGGCCATCGAGGACGGCCTCGGCTGGTCTCGCGACTCCTTCGCCGTACGCCTCACGAGCGCACCGGCGCCCGCCGCCGTCGAGCCGGAGACGGGACGGCTGGAGTACGAGATCGAACTGGCGCCGGGCTCGGCGTGGACCGCCGTACTGCGCTGTGACGCGGCTCACGAGGACGGCGACCAGTTTCCCGCGCCGCCGGCGGACAGCGTGCCCTGGCGCACGCCTCGGCTGCGCAGCGCGGACCGGCGCTTCGACCACTGGCTGAGCCAGTCGGCGGCAGACCTCGACCGGCTGCGCCTGGCCGACCCGGAGCGGCCCGCTGACCAGTTCCTGGCCGCGGGAGCCCCGTGGTTCCTCACGCTCTTCGGCCGGGACTCGCTGTGGGCGGCCCGGATGCTGCTGCCGCTGGGCACCGATCTGGCCGCCGGCACACTGCGCACACTCGCCCGCCGTCAGGGCGCGGTCTCCGACCGGGACACCGAGGAGCAGCCCGGCAAGATCCTGCACGAGGTGCGCCGCGCCACACAGCGCTTCGACGACGGGTTCGCGCTGCCCGCCCGCTACTACGGCACGGTCGACGCCACTCCGCTGTGGGTCACTCTGCTGCATGACTCCTGGCGCTGGGGTCTCGCTCCGGATCAGGTCGAACAGCTCCTGCCGCACGCCGAGTCCGCCCTCGCCTGGATGCGCGACCACGGAGACGCGGACGGCGACGGCTTCCTGGAGTACATCGACCACACCGGACGGGGCCTGGCCAACCAGGGCTGGAAGGACTCGGGCGACTCCATCAGGCACCGGGACGGCCGGCTGGCCGCCTCTCCGATCGCGCTCTGCGAGGTCCAGGCGTACGCGTACGAGGCGGCACGCGGCGGCGCCGATCTGCTGCGCGCCTTCGGACGGCCGGGCGCCGACGAGTGGGAGGAGTGGGCCGGCCGGCTGCGCGACCGGTTCCGGAGCCGCTTCTGGGTGGAGGACGAGCGCGGACCGTATCCGGCGGTGGCCCTCGACCGGGACAAGCGGCCGGTGGACTCGGTCACTTCGGGCTTCGGCCATCTTCTGGGCACGGGTCTGCTCGACCGGGACGAGAGCGCTCTGCTGGCCGCCCGGCTCAGCACGCCCGACCTGGACTCGGGCCATGGTCTGCGGACCCTGAGCAGCGACTCCGTGGGCTACAACCCGTACGGCTACCACATCGGTTCCGTATGGCCGCACGACACCGCGATCGCGGTCCACGGGCTGATCAGGGCCGGATTCCCGGCCGCCGCCGCATCGCTGGCCGAGGGCCTGCTGACCGCCTCGGCGGGCTTCGACGCGCGGCTTCCCGAGCTCTTCGCGGGCCATGGCTCGGCGAGCGGCGCCTCGCCCTCGCCCTATCCGGCGTCCTGCCGCCCGCAGGCCTGGGCGGCGGCGTCGTCCGTGATGGTCCTCCAGTCGGTCCTGGGACTCACCGCCGATGTCCCGGGCGGCACGATCACGGTCGCGCCCGCCTTCGCCGAGGCGTACCGGCCGCTGAAGGTGGAGGGCTTCGACATCGCGGGCGGGCGTCTGGACATCGCTGTCGACGCGGACGGCACGGCGCACATCGAGGCGCCGGAGGGCCTGGAGGTGAAGAGGGAGCACGCGACGCCACGGTGACGCGGAGCCATGCTCCGGGCTTTCGGCGGCCGGGCCGTGCGCCGGGATCCTGGCGCACGGCCACCGGCGGTGGCTCCTTCGCCGTGCGCCGCCGGTGGCCGTGCGGATGACCGTGGGTGCGTGTGAGTGGATTTGAGCTGTTGTCCGGCCCGGTGTTCGGCCGGATTCGCCACAGAGCCGTGTCGCTGATGGGCCGAACGGGTGAGGGGCGGGAGGATGGCCCGATGCAGACACAGCGCGCGGGCGAGGTGGTCCGGTGAGCAGGTACGACGGGTACGACGTCACCGACGAGCAGTGGGAGGGACTGGCCCAGGTCGTTCCGCTGCGGGGCCGCAACGAATGGCCCTCGCGGGTCGGCCATCGGGCGATCCCCCGGGACTACGAGGCGGAGAACCGCCGCTTCATCGTCCTTCGGGTGCAGGTCTTCGCGGACGCTCGGGAGGTCGCCGACCATCTCATCGCCCAGATTCCGGTCCTGCTCGATCTGACCGGCGCCGAGAGCGATGTGGCCAAGCGGATCCTCGACTTCAGCAGCGGTGTGGTCTTCGGTCTGGGCAGCGGCATGCACCGGGTCGACAAGAATGTCTTCCTGCTGGCCCCGCACGGCACGGAGGTGGAGGGCATCGCGGCGGACGTCGTCCCTCGATCGTAGGAAGGCCGGCCAGGCGGAACGGTTCGGCACCTTTTGTCCCGCATACGGTCCGGCCATGGAAGACATCCGAGCCGTCCGCACGCGTCCCACCGTCACCGAACTCCGGCTCTCCGCCTTCACCTCGCACCGCGGCGCGGCCTTCCCGCTGGGGCCGATGACGCTCTTCACCGGCGCGAGCGGCAGCGGGAAGACAACGGCGCTGCGCGCGTACGAGTCCCTCGCGCGGCTCGGCGCGGGCGCCGCGCTCGGAGAGGTCTTCCCGGACCCGGTGGCCTGCGTTCCGGAACGGGCCGTGGCCGACGCACAGGGCAGGCGCGGCTTCCGGATCGGCTGCACCGTCGACGGCCCGGCCGGGCCCGTACGGCTCGATCTCGCCGTCCAGGCCGAGCCCGAGCTGCGCGTCGTCGGTGAACGGCTGACCGGCGGCGGCCGGACCCTGCTGACCACCGCGCTGCGCGATCCGGGCCGCCGCGCCGTACAGGCGGCCTGGCACACCGCCGGCGCCGTGCCCGTGACCCGTGCTCCACTGCCGGACGACCGGCTGGCCACCGCGCTGCTGCCGCTGCGGGTCGCCGGCCGGACGGAGGGACAGCGGCAGGTGCTCGCCGCCGCCGAACAGACCGTGATGGCGCTGCGGTCCCTCTTCGTCTGCGATCCGCAGCCGCAGCTCATGCGGCGGCCGGTGGCCATGGGCCAGGAGCGGCTGCGGCGGGACTGCGAGAACCTGGCGGCGGTGCTGGAGCGCACCTGGGACCGGTGCGCCGGGCGGGATGCCCGGCTGGCCGCGGCGGTCCGGGCGGGATGCGCGGGGCCGGTGACGGAGCTGGCCGTCGAGCGGCTCGCCGACGGCACCGTACGGGCGCTGCTCGCCAGGGACTCCTCCGGAGCCAGGGCCGCGACTCCGATGGAACGCCTCGGCGAGGGCGAGCTGCGCTATCTGGCACTGGCGCTGGTGCTGCTCACCGGTCCCGGCGTGCTGGCGGCGGGCCGGGCGGGTGAGGTGCCTGCGGAGCTGTGGTCGTTCACGGTCCTCGCCGACGGATTCGACCGGAGCCTGGACCGGCGGCAGGCCCAGGAACTGCTCTCGCTGGCCGCGGCGGTCTGCGCGGAAGGCGACCTCAGGCTGGTGGGGTCGGTCGGGGACGCCTCGTACGCGCGCGGGGCGGCCGGAGTGACGGTGGTAGACCTGGATCCATGACGGAACTGGACGTAGCGGGACTGCAGCGCAGACTGGCCGAGTTCTCGGCGGCACGCGACTGGGAGCGCTATCACACGCCGAAGAATCTGGTGGCGGCGCTGAGCGTCGAGGCGTCGGAGCTGCTGGAGATCTTCCAGTGGCTGACGCCCGAGCAGTCGGCGCGAGTGATGGAGGACTCCGAGTCGGCTCACCGGGTGGCGGACGAAGTCGCGGACGTACTGGCGTATCTGCTCCAGTTCTGTGAGGTGCTGGGGATCGACGCGCTGGCCGCGCTCGCCGCGAAGATTGACCGGAACGAGGTCCGCTTTCCACCCAAACCTCCCTCAGATCAGCCCAGTTCGGCGTGATCGTCACTCTGCGGAGTGACGGAGTTATACACAATGAGCCCGCTGTCCCCAGATTTCCGCATACCTCTGGCTTTTCAGTCGCCGGTCACTCACTCTGGGTAGTGGAGTGAGTGGGCAGGATTTCGTACGAACGGGGGCGGCGAATGGATGCGGAACGGCTCATCGGGTTGAGCCGGCATGCCCTGACCGGGAGCGCTGACGCGCTGGAGGTGATCGCGGAGGCCTGGCAGGCCCAGGCCCTCGCGCAGGTGATCGGCAACCAGCTCGCGCTGACGGGGCCGCAGGAGCTGAAGGGCGAGGCGCGAGAGCTCGGTGAGGCGGGCGGACGCGGCTGCGGACTGCCGGATCAGCCGGGCCTGGGCAGCGGCGGGATACGGGCGCGGCAGCTCTCCGGCGTGGCGGACCCGCGAAGCGCTCTGACCGGGCTCAGCGAGCTGCTGGGAGAGGTTGGTATCGCGCTGGTGGCGCTGGCGTGTGTGACGGACGAGGAGGGGTTGTACTGGCAGTGCATCGAGGCGATCGACGCGGCCGACGAGTCGAACGACCGGGTGGGCGCGATGCTGCGCCGGCTCGTGGCGATGGACCGGGAGGACGAGAGGGAACGGGAACGGACAGAACGGGCACCACGGGCACGGGGACAGGCGCGGGACGGGCCGCCCGGTGCTCTCCGCCGGTGAGACCGGCGGGCCGACAGCACGGCGGTGACACCACGGTGACACCACGGGGACTGCGGCGCCGGCCGGTCGCCGTCGGTTCGCCGGGCGGTCCGGCTTCGCCCGGCGGTGATCGCCGTGCCATCGGCCGCCGGCCGGGACGGTGCGGAGGAGGGCCGGCCGAAGGTGCAGGATGGAGGCATGGATCTTCGAATCTTCACCGAGCCCCAGCAAGGGGCGAGCTACGAGACGCTGCTGAGTGTGGCCAAGGCCACCGAGGACCTTGGCTTCGATGCCTTTTTCCGCTCCGACCATTACCTGCGCATGGGGGCCGCCGACGGGCTGCCCGGTCCCACCGACGCCTGGATCACCCTGGCCGGTCTGGCGCGTGAGACCAAGCGGATCCGCCTCGGCACACTGATGACCGCCGGGACGTTCCGGCTGCCGGGTGTGCTGGCCATCCAGGTCGCGCAGGTGGACCAGATGTCCGGCGGCCGGATCGAACTGGGCCTGGGCGCGGGCTGGTTCGAGGAGGAGCACAAGGCGTACGGGATCCCGTTTCCCAAGGAGAAGTTCGCCCGGCTGGAGGAGCAGCTCGCCATCGTGACCGGTCTGTGGGCCACGGAGGCCGGCAAGACCTTCTCCTTCGACGGCACGTACTACCAGCTCACCGACTCGCCCGCGCTGCCCAAGCCGGCCCAGGCCAAGGTGCCGGTCCTGATCGGCGGCCACGGCGCGACGCGCACTCCTCGGCTCACCGCGCAGTACGCCGACGAATTCAATATCCCGTTCGCCTCGATCGAGGACACCGAGCGGCAGTTCGGCAGGGTGCGGGACGCCGCCGAGACGGCCGGGCGCAAGGCGGACGATCTCGTGTACTCCAACGCGCTGGTCGTCTGTGTGGGCAAGGACGACGCCGAGGTGGCCCGCCGGGCGGCCGCCCTCGGACGGGAGGTGGAAGAGCTGAAGGCGAACGGGCTGGCGGGCTCGCCCGCCGAGGTGGTCGACAAGATCGGACGGTACGGCGCGGTCGGCTCCTCACGGATCTACCTCCAGGTCATGGATCTGGACGACCTCGACCATCTGGAACTGATCTCCTCGCAGGTCCAGTCCCAGCTCGGTTGAGCCGGGCCCGGCTGCTGAGTCCTGAGGCGAGTCGCTGTCGCCGTGACCGGCGAAGGTAGCCGGGAGGAGCACTCACACCGGACCACCTGGGCACCAGCGCCTCGGACCGGAGTAATGGAGCAGCCGTGAAGCCCGTCCGCACACTCGCCGAGGCCCTCGCCGAAGGGACTGTCGTCCTTGACGGCGGCCTCTCCAATCAACTGAGCGCGCAGGGCTGCGATCTGTCCGACGCTCTCTGGTCGGCGAGCCTCCTCGTCCACGGCACCGAGCAGATCGAGGCGGCCCATGTGGCGTATGTGCGGGCGGGCGCGCAGGTGCTCATCACCTCCAGCTATCAGGCGACCTATGAGGGCTTCGCTCGGCGCGGGGTGTCACGGGACCGGGCCGGGACCCTGCTGGCCCGCAGTGTGTACCTGGCGCGCCGGGCGGCCGAGTCCGGCGAGAGTGAGGTGTGGGTGGCCGCCTCGGTCGGTCCGTACGGGGCGATGCTCGCGGACGGCAGTGAGTACCGCGGGCGGTACGGACTGTCGGTGCGGGAGCTGGAGCGCTTCCACAGGCCGAGGATCGAGATCCTCGCGTCGGCCGGTCCCGACGTGCTCGCGCTGGAGACCGTGCCGGACGTCGACGAGGCGGAGGCGCTGCTGGGCGCGGCCGGAGGCTGCGGGGTGCCCGTGTGGCTCTCGTACTCCATCGCCGGTGAGCGCACTCGGGCCGGACAGTCGCTCGCCGACGCGTTCGCTCCGGCGGCCGAGAACGATCAGGTGATCGCCGTGGGAATCAACTGCTGTGAGCCGGGCGACACGGACCACGCGGTGGAGGTGGCAGCGGCGATCACGGGCAAGCCCGTCGTCGTCTATCCGAACAGCGGCGAGCGGTGGGACACGGCCGCGGGACGCTGGCGCGGAGGCTCCACCTTCGATCCGCTCCGGGTGCGTGACTGGCAGGCCGCCGGCGCCCGGCTGGTCGGCGGATGCTGCCGGGTCGGGCCCGCCGACATCGCCGCACTCAGCGCGCTGACAAGCGCGGCAGCGGACGAAAACCCCTGGTCGTAGGGGGCCGGACGGACAATACTCGGCCGGGTGTTCCTGACAATCAGCACCAGCGGCACCTTGGAACGTCCCGCCACCGATCTCGGATTCCTGCTGCACAAGCATCCGGACCGGGCCCAGACGTTCTCCACGTCCCACGGCACGGCGCATGTGCTGTATCCCGAGGCGTCCGCGGAGCGTTGTACGGCGGCTCTGCTACTGGAGGTCGATCCCGTGGCCCTGGTGCGCAAGGGCAAGGGCAAGGGCCGGGGCGGCGCCCCGGACGCGGCGCTCGCGCAGTACGTCAACGACCGTCCGTACGCGGCCTCCTCGCTGCTCGCGGTCGCGCTGAGCACGGTCTTCAAGAGCGCGCTGCGTGGTGTCTGCGCCGCGCTTCCCGAGCGCGTCGCGCATCCGCTGCCGCTGCGGATCGAGCTGCCCGCTGTGCCGGCGCGCGGTGGCGCCGAGCTGGTCCGCAAGCTCTTCGGGCCGCTCGGCTGGACGTCCGTGGACGCCAGGCCGGTCGCATCCTGAGGGACGCACCGCGGTCTTCGTCGGTGGCCTGGCCGACCGCGGTCCCGACAGCCCGGGTGTGCTCCGGCGAGTGATGAGCATGGTCACAGCCATTTCCCTGGGCATCATCCCGTTCCAGATCATGGTTCCTGCGTAGAAGCCCACGGATGCGCCCGGCGGGGCGTCTCTGTGTCCCGGGAGAGTGACGGAGACGCCACGACGGCCTATGCCCCGCTCTGCTGGCCGGTGCGGGTGTAGGCATGATGGGCGCAGGTGCAGCGGCGCACGAGCAGCAGGCCACCTCCGTGCGGCAACGGGACGTCTTCGGTTTGGCGGCACTCGCGGTGCAAGTCCCTGTAGCCCGGACGCTGGGCGAGGGCGCATTCAGCGGACATGCCCGGGGTATCCGGGCTCATCACAGGACGCCGCTACTACTGGCCGAGTTCAGAGCGCGTGTCCGCTCCCGCACGGACCTAAGCCGCTCCTCGTCCGTGGCAGTGCGGATGCGAGCAGGGTCGGCGTCCCACTCGCGCCCACCGGCCACCGGCCGGAGCTGAACGTACGGACCTTCGTGTCCCATGACGTAGCCCAACCTGTCGCGCTGGGTGTCGATGACAAGGGCGCCCTCCTCCGGCTGCTTCACTCGCGGCCTCCGTGCCGAAGTGCCTGGGCCAGTCGAGCGGCCACGTCGGCGCGAACGCGCCCCAGTTCAACGAGCCGCAGTTGTGGGGACGCAGCGTCGACGCTCATCGAGGGAAGGACGATTCCGGCGTCAGCCAGCGCCGCTCTCAGGGACTCCATCGCTGTGAACGGATCGATGTCCTGCTGTTCTTTGGTTGCCATGAACCGGACGCTAGAAGTGGGCGGTTGGCTGGCGACATGCTGTTTTCTCGAATTTGCTCGACGTCCGACGGAGATTGCTGGTTTTTTCTCTTGGACCCTGCCTGCCCCCGTAGTATCGGGCTGCGGCTCCGGCCATGCTGCTGATCAACACCCTTGGAAGGGAGAGCGCCATGGCTCGTCAGTTGCGCTTCACAGGCACAGACAGCAAGGTCGACGGTTGCCCCGCACTGCACACGGACGAGGGCACCGGCGAGATCATTGTTCAAGGCAAGCCCATCACCGACCCTGGAGACCTCGCGCAGCTCCAGCACTTCGGGCCGGACGATGCGGCGGTGGCCGTGCCGCGCGAACTGCTCGTGAACTGGGGACCGAAGGAGATGGAGCGGGTGCAGGAACTGGTCGATCGGGACACCTTCCGGCGTCTCTTCAAGACCTTCAAGCACACTGCTTGGCGTCTGGAGACGCGGCGCGGTTACGCGTCCGACCGGCAGGACCCCGACTTTCAAGAGTTTCTGGCCACTGGCTCCTCACCCTGCGACCCCAACGAGCCCTGGTTCGTCAACGTCAAGGCGCAGACGGAAGCGGGTAAGCGCGTCGGCCGTGTCCGTGTTGCCGACAACCCGCCCACCACCGAGCAACTGTTCCTGCTCGACTACGCCCGGCACAACGCGGCGGTCGGTGAGGAGATGCGCTACCTGTGGCGCGAGGACGCCGACAGGGCCGCTTTGCCCGCTGAGGATTTCTGGATCTTCGACTCGCGGATCGTCGCCCTGCTGCACTTCGACGACCAAGACAACATGCTCAACATCGAGCTGATCACCGAACCGGCCGAGGTCGTGCGGTACGCCATCGTCCGCGACGCGGCCTGCACCACGCCATCCCGTTCGACCAGTTCGCTGCCCAGGTGGCTGCGGCCGAATGACGCGTGACCGGTGAGCACTGACTACCAGCAGGCACGAGCGGCGTTGGGGGCGCGGCTGCGCGAACTGCGTTTCTCGTGCCCCGGTGGTCGGCTCACCGGTCAGCAGCTCGCCCAGCGGCTCGGGTGGCAGGGCTCCAAGGTCAGCAAGCTGGAGAACGGCAAGCAGACAGCCACCCCCGAGGACCTTCGGGCGTGGGCCGACGCAACCGAGCAGCCGGGCGTGTACGCCGAGCTTGCTGCCCGGCTGGCTGGGTTCGAGTCCCACATCAGGTCATGGCGTCGGGCGCTGGCGAATGGCTTCAAGCCGCTGCACGAGGGCTTGAGCGCGGAGATCGATCGCACCTCACAGATGTGGATCTGGGAAGAGTCGGTGATCCCCGGTCTGTTGCAGACCTCCGAGTACGCGCGCCACGTCATCCAGCGCTATTCGGAGCTGCTGGGCGGAGCCAGCGACATTGAGGCCGCCGTGCGCTCCCGGGCGCAGCGTCAGGAGTGCCTGTACCGCCCCGGTCGCAAGCTGCACGTCCTGTTGTGGGAAGCCGCGTTGCGTTCGCTGATCTGCTCTCCCTCCGTGCTGGCCGCCCAGCTCGACCGCCTTACCGGAATGCTGGGGATGGACACGGTCGAGCTGGGCATCATCCCGTTCACGGCGTCCGTCAAGATCGTGCCCGCCAACGGCTTCTGGGTCCTTGACGATCGCTTGGTGGTCGCGGAGGACTGGCACGCCGAGCTGTGGTTGGACGACGCCGACAACATCGCCCTGTACTCGAAGGTCTGGAAGACCCTCCGCGAGTCGGCGGTGTATGGGCCCGACGCTCACAACGTCATCAACGCGGCGAGGCGTGCGCTGAACCCGCGTTGAAGCGCGCTTACCGGGGAAGTTCTCGGTTCGGCGGGTTCACACGGTTGACGACCGGCTCGAAGATTGCCGTCGCGCGCATGACCCTGGCCAACTCGTCGTACGCCTCGTCAGCCTTGGCCGAGAGCTTTTCGACTTCCGGCCACCGCTTGGTCGTCTCGCGAACTGCTTCTGCACGTACTTCCTCCTCATGACCAGGGCCGGTCCGCTTGTTGTGGCCTTGCCATTGGATGAACTCCACCATCCAGTCCCGGAGCGCTTCCCACGTCGCATCGTGAGCCGCCCGTATGGCGGGGGTTCCGTACAGCTCAAGGTTCGCGTCGATCTTTCCCAGGTCCGCTTCCTTGAAAGCTGCGTTCAATGAGAGGAAGAGGTCGTCGTCCGGGGCGCGCATCGCGTTCCGCCGCTTGTGAGCGAGGTTCCTCTCGTGCTTGAGCAGATCCTCGATAACCGCTACTCGACGTTCCCACAGCTTGTGCTGGCGCTCGCGCTTCAGGGTCACCTTCTGGACCATCACAGCGACCAGCAACGTCATGAGAGCCCCGAACCCCGCTCCGAGGAGCGTGGCTATCACGGGCGTGATTTCCATGGTCGAAGACCATAAGGCCCGGGACGGTATCTCCGGGGGCCTCATGCTGGGGGCGCGGCCGGACGCCCCGGGCGGGTACGAGTGGCCTCCAGGTCACCCGGCGGCTGATCGTCGACACGGCCGACGAGGAGTCGGTCCGCTGTGGTGTCGACTGGTGGCTGGAGATGACGGAAAGAGGCGGCGAAGGCATGGTCGTCAAGCCGCTGCGGGCGCTCGTACGCGACGAGAAGGGCCGGCTCGTACAGCCGGGCATCAAGGTGCGCGGCCGCGAGTATCTGCGGATCGTCTACGGCCCCGAGTACACCCGCCCGGAGAATCTGCGGCGGCTGCGCAACCGATTCCTCGGCCACAAGAGGTCCTTGGCGCTGCGCGAGTACGCCCTCGGCCTGGAGGCCCTGGACCGGCTGGCGGACGGCGAACCGCTGTGGCGGGTGCATGAAGCGGTCTTCGCGGTCCTGGCCCTGGAGTCGGAGCCGGTGGACCCTCGGCTGTGATCCGCGGTGTCGCGAGCCGTACGGAAAGCGGGCCCGGTGCCTTTCCGTACGGCTCGCTCACCGGAGCCGCTCATTGGCGGGCGATCGGCGCGTGAATCGCGCCGCGTGCGGTGAGGATGGGGGCATGGGATTCCATGTCGACTCCGAGGCCGGGCCACTGCGCCGCGTCATACTGCACCGGCCCGATCTGGAGCTGAAGCGGCTCACTCCTGGCAACAAGGACGCGCTGCTCTTCGACGACGTGCTCTGGGTGCGTCGCGCGCAGGAGGAACACGACGGGTTCGCGGAGCTGCTGCGCGAGCGGGGAGTGGAGGTCCATCTCTTCGGCGATCTGCTGCGCGAGTCGCTGGATCTGCCGGCGGCGCGGCGGCTCGTACTGGACCGGGTCTTCGACGAGAAGGAGTACGGGCCGCTCGCCACCGGCCATCTCCGGGCGGTCTTCGACCGGCTGCCGACGGCCGAGCTGGTCGAGGCGCTGGTCGGCGGGATGACCAAGCGGGAGTTTCTGGAGCGGCACGCGGAGCCGACATCCGTCCGCTTCCATGTGATGGAGCCGGACGACTTCCTGCTCGACCCGCTGCCGAACCATCTGTTCACCCGGGACACCTCGGCCTGGATCTACGACGGAGTGTCCATCAACGCGATGCGCTGGCCGGCCAGACAGCGCGAGACGGTGCACTTCGAGGCGATCTACAAGCACCATCCGCTCTTCACAGGACCCGGAGCCGGCTCCTTCCACCACTGGTCGGAGGGGCAGGACGACTATCCGTCCACCATCGAGGGCGGCGATGTCCTGGTGATCGGCAAGGGCGCCGTGCTGATCGGGATGAGTGAGCGCACCACTCCGCAGGCCGTCGAGATGCTGGCCCGAGGGCTCTTCGCGGCCGGTTCCGCGACCACGATCGTGGCGCTCGACATGCCCAAGCACAGGGCCTTCATGCATCTCGACACCGTGATGACGATGATCGACGCCGACACCTTCACGCAGTACGCCGGCCTCGGCATGCTCCGCTCGTACACCATCGAACCGGGCAGCGGACGCAGCGAGCTCAAGGTCACCGACCATCCGCCCGAGCATATGCACCGGGCGATCGCGGCGGCCCTGGGACTGTCCGGGATCCGAGTGCTGACACCCACCCAGGACGTGCACTCGGCGGCCCGTGAGCAGTGGGACGACGGCTGCAATGTGCTCGCCGTCGAGCCCGGCGTCGTCGTCGCCTATGAGCGCAATGTCACCACCAACACCCATCTGCGCGAACAGGGCATCGAGGTGATCGAGATCCGCGGCAGCGAGCTGGGCCGGGGCCGCGGCGGGCCTCGCTGTATGAGCTGTCCGATCGAGCGTGCGGCCGTGTAGCGGACCGGCGCGATGATCCCGAAGAATCTGAATAGCAATACGGAACGTCGTATATAGTTCCGGAGTCCCGATATGAGAAGCCCACTCTTCCTGCCCCAGGAGCAGCCATCATGGCGATACACCTCGCAGGCCGCCACTTCCTCAAGGAGCTGGACTTCACGGCCGAGGAGTTCCGCGGTCTGATCGATCTGGCCGCCGAGCTCAAGGCCGCGAAGAAGGCGCGAACCGAGATCCAGCGGCTGCGTGGCAGGAATATCGCACTGATCTTCGAGAAGTCCTCGACCCGGACCCGCTGTGCCTTCGAGGTGGCGGCGGCGGACCAGGGCGCGGCCACGACCTATATCGACCCGGCGGGCTCGCACATCGGGAAGAAGGAGTCGGCGAAGGACACCGCGCGGGTCCTCGGCCGGATGTTTGACGGTATCGAGTTCCGCGGGGACGCGCAGGAGACCGTCGAGGAGCTCGCCGCGTACGCGGGCGTGCCCGTCTTCAACGGCCTCACCGACGACTGGCATCCGACCCAGATGCTCGCCGATGTGCTCACCATGACCGAGCAGACGGACAAGCCCCTGACGGAGATCGCCTTCGCCTATCTGGGCGACGCGCGTTTCAACATGGGCAATTCGTACCTGTTCACCGGCGCGCTGCTGGGCATGGATGTACGGATCGTCGCGCCGCGTGCCTACTGGCCCGCCGACGAGATCCTCACCCTGGCCCGTAAGGCCGCCGAGGAGAGCGGGGCCCGGCTCACTCTCACCGAGAACATCGCCGAAGGCGTCGCCGGCGCGGATTTCGTGGCGACCGACGTCTGGGTGTCGATGGGTGAGGCCAAGGAGGTCTGGGACGAGCGCATCGAGGCGCTGGGGCCGTACTCCGTGACCATGGACGTACTGCGCGCGACCGGCAATCCCGCGGTGAAGTTCCTGCACTGCCTGCCGGCCTTCCACGATCTGGGCACCGCGGTCGGCCGCGAGATCCATGAGCGTCACGGCCTCACCGAGCTGGAAGTGACCGACGAGGTCTTCGAGTCGGCGCACTCGGTCGTCTTCGACCAGGCGGAGAACCGGCTCCACACCATCAAGGCCGTGCTGGTCGCCACGCTCGCCACCGACGACAGCTCCGGCGCGCGCGCACAGTGAGGCGCTGAACAGCCTCCGGCCGTCCCGCCGGGAGTCAGGCGGTCGCCTCGCCGGAGGCGTACTCGCCGTCCTCGGAGGCGTAGTCGTCCGAGGCGTAGTCCGCATCCGCCACGAGCGTGAACCACACCGCCTTGCCGTGATCGGTGGGACGGTGACCACAGTCCTCGCTGAGCGTCCGGATCAGCAGCAGCCCGCGCCCGTGCTCCTGCCACGGGTCCGGCATGGTGCCGTGTCCTGGCTGCGAGAGATTGCCCGGCGGAGCCGGGTCGCGGTCGTGCACCTCGACCTGGCAGCCGGTCGGCAGCAGCTCCACCACCAGCTCTATGGGCCCGTCGCCGTTCGTGTGCTTCACGGCGTTGGCGACCAGCTCGGCGGTGAGCAGCTCCGCGGTGTCGCTGTCGGCCGCCTGCTCCAGTTCCGCGAGTGCCGTACGCACCAGGGCGCGCGCCATCGGCACGGCGCGCGGGCTGTGCGGCAACGCCACGCGCCAGGAGACGGAGTCTGTGGTTTCGGGCACGAAGGCTGGTCCGATCGGAGTTCAAGTCCTATTGGTGTTGCTATGCCCCCCAGCCTTACTGAGCGTGAAAGGTTCCACAAGAGGCGGCGGCCTGCTGCATATGGGACCTCTGCCACATGTCGGACAGGACTTTTGGCACCCGGATCCTACAGGAGTGCTATCGCGTACTCGTGACGGAAGTCATAAACGGGTGATACCGTCGGAGTGGGGAGCCGGTACGACGGCCCCGTGCGACCGGCACAGAGCACTCGCCGGCGGTCAGCGTCCGCTGAAGGAGGCCGCACTCCATGAGTCCTTTCTCCGGCTCCGCGTCCCGCACCCGGGAGTGGCGCCATTTACGGCTGACGCGGGACGGCGGCGTCGCGACGGTCACGCTGGCCCGCCCGGCAAAACTCAACGCGCTCACCTTCGGCGCCTATGCCGATCTGCGCGATCTGCTCGCCGAGTTGTCCCGGGAGCGCTCCGTACGCGCCCTGGTGCTCGCCGGTGAGGGCCGGGGCTTCTGCTCCGGCGGCGATGTCGACGAGATCATCGGTGCGACCCTCGCCATGGACACCGCACAGCTCCTCGACTTCAACCGGATGACCGGGCAGGTGGTCCGCGCGATCCGCGAGTGCCCTTTCCCTGTCGTCGCCGCCGTGCACGGGGTCGCCGCCGGCGCCGGCGCCGTCCTCGCGCTCGCCGCCGATTTCCGGATCGCGGATCCCTCCGCCCGCTTTGTCTTCCTCTTCACCCGGGTCGGTCTCTCCGGCGGTGACATGGGCGCGGCCTATCTGCTGCCCCGGATCGTCGGCCTCGGCCACGCGACCAGGCTGCTGATGCTCGGCGAGCCGGTACGCGCTCCCGAGGCCGAGCGGATCGGCCTGCTCAGCGAGCTCACCGACGAGGGCCGGGCCGGCTCCCGGGCCGCGGAGCTGGCCCGCCGGCTCGCGGACGGACCGGCCCTGGCCCACGCCCAGACCAAGGCGCTGCTCACCGCCGAACTCGACATGCCGCTCGCCGCCGCCGTCGAGCTGGACGCGGCCTCCCAGGCACTGCTGATGAACGGCGAGGACTACGCGGAGTTCCACGCGGCCTTCACCGAGAAGCGGCCCGCGAAATGGCAGGGCCGCTAGCCATGGCCCGCGCACCGCGTATCGCGGTCATCGGCGGCGGACCCGGCGGACTGTACGCGGCCGCACTGCTCAAGCGCCTCGACCCGGCGCGCGAGATCACCGTCTGGGAACGCAACGGCCCGGACGACACCTTCGGCTTCGGAGTGGTCCTCTCCGACGAGACCCTCGGCGGTATCGAGCACGCCGATCCGGTGATCCACCGGGCGCTCCGGGACGAACTCGTCCGCTGGCACGACATCGACATCGTGCACCGCGGCCGGACCCTCACCTCGGGCGGTCACGGCTTCGCCGCGCTCGGCCGGCGGGAACTGCTGGAGATCCTGCACAAGCGGTGCGCGTCCCTCGGCGTACGGCTCCGCTTCCGCACCGAGGCCCCGCCGGCCGCCGCGCTCGCCGCCGACCACGACCTGGTGATCGCCGCGGACGGTGTCCACAGTCTCACCCGTGAGGCGCACGCCGAGGTCTTCGTCCCGCGGATCACCACTCATCGCTGCCGCTACATCTGGCTCGCCGCCGACTTCGCCTTCGACGCGTTCCGCTTCGAGACCGCCGAGACCGAACACGGAGTCATGCAGCTCCACGGCTATCCGTACTCCCGCCCGTCAACCGCCGACCGCCTCGCCGGCGACCACGGGCCGCGCGCACGGTCCGGCGCGAGCACCGTCATCGTCGAGATGCGCGAAGAGGTCTGGCGGGCCGCCGGATTCGCCGAGCTCGACGAGCGGCAGTCCACCGAGCAGTGCGCCAAGATCTTCGCGGACGCGCTCGACGGGCGCCCGCTGCGCTCGAACGCCTCCTCCTGGACCGCGTTCCGTACCGTCGTCACCGCACGCTGGAGCCACCGCAACACGGTGCTGATCGGCGACGCCGCACACACCGCCCACTTCTCCATCGGCTCCGGCACCAAGCTCGCCGTCGAGGACGCCCTCGCGCTCGCCGCCCGTATCGAGGAGGAGCCGGACCTGCCGGCCGCACTCGCCGCGTACGAGAGCGAGCGCCGTCCGGTCGTCGAGTCGGTCCAGCGCTCGGCCGCCGCCAGTCTTCGCTGGTTCGAGGAGCTGGCCGGCCACACCGGCCGGCCGCCGCGCCAGTTCGCCTTCGGCCTGCTCACCCGCAGCCGCCGGGTCACCCACGGCAATCTGCGGCTGCGCGACCCCGGCTTCACGCGGCTCGTGGAGGAGGACTTTGGCTGTCCGCCCGGCACGCCGCCCATGTTCACGCCTTTCCGGCTCGGCGGTCTCACACTGCGCAACCGTGTCGTGGTCTCACCCATGGACATGTACTCCGCCACGGACGGCGTCCCCGACGACTTCCATCTCGTCCATCTCGGTGCGCGCGCCCTCGGCGGCGCGGGCCTCGTGATGACCGAGATGGTCTGTGTCAGCGCCGAAGGACGGATCACTCCGGGCTGCACCGGCCTCTACACCCGGGAACAGGCCGACGGCTGGCGCCGCGTCACCGACTTCGTCCATACGCGCTCACCCGGCACGGCCATCGGTGTGCAGCTCGGACACGCGGGACGCAAAGGCTCCACCCGCCTCATGTGGGACGGCATGGACGAGCCGCTGCCGTCGGACAACTGGCCGCTGTCCGCCGCCTCACCGCTGCCGTACCGGCCGGGCGTCAGCCAGCTCCCGCACCAGCTCGAACCTCGTCAACTCGGCACCATCCGCGAGGAGTTCGCCACGGCGGCCCGACGGGCCCAGCGCAGCGGCTTCGACCTGCTGGAACTGCACTGCGCGCACGGCTACCTGCTCTCCGGATTCATCTCTCCGCTCACCAACCGGCGCACCGACGCCTACGGCGGTTCGCTCGAAGGCCGGCTGCGCTTCCCGCTCGAAGTCTTCGACGCCGTACGGGCCGACTGGCCCGGCGACCGGCCCATGACGGTCCGGATATCCGCCACCGACTGGGCGCCGGGCGGGACCACCGAGGAGGAGTCCGTCGAGATCGCCCGTGCCTTCGTCGCGCACGGCGCCGACGCGATCGACGTCTCGACGGGACAGGTCGTCTCCGACGAGCGGCCCGAGTACGGCCGCTCCTACCAGGCGCCCTTCGCGGACCGGATTCGTAACACGCTGTCCGTGCCGGTCATCGCGGTGGGAGCCATCTCTTCCTGGGACGACGTCAATTCACTGCTGCTGGCGGGCCGCGCCGACCTGTGCGCGCTCGGCCGTCCGCATCTCCACGATCCGCAGTGGACCCTGCACGCCGCCGCCGCACAGGGATACGAAGGGCCCGGCGCGCCCTGGCCGCTCCCGTACCGCGCGGGCAGCCGCCCGCCTCCGGCCGGCCGCGCCGGCGATCCCGGGCCGCGTCTCACTCCGCGGCGGCCGGCCGCATGACGAACGCCGCTCCCAGGTCCCGCAGCCGGTGGTGGAGGTGGGCGAACACCTCGGCGGAACGCTCTCCGGGCCAGTCCGGCGGCAGCAGTTCCACCGGCAGACCCGGGTCCGTGTACACCAGCCGGCGCCAGGAGCCGAGGGCGAGCAGATAGTCCCGGTAGGCGTTCTCCGGCGAGACCACCTCGCGCTCCTCCCAGGCGCGCAGCACCGGCGCGTGCGCGTCCAGGAAATCCTGGTGCTGCCGGGCGATCGTCTCCAGGTCCCACCAGCGGGCCGCGGCCCGCGCCGTCGGTTCGAAGCCGAGGTGCCGGCCGCTGAACAGGTCCACGTACGGGTCGAGTTGGAGCCGCCGCAAGGTGTGACCGGTCTCCTCGTGGAGCCGGCCGGGCGCGATCCAGACACCGGGCGCCGCCGTCCCGAAACCGAGCCGGCCAAGACGCGACCGCAGCAGATGACGCTTGTGGCGCTCGGCCTCGGGGACGGAGAAGACCGCCAGCAGCCAGCCGTCGGAGAGCCGTGGCGAGGGACGGGCGTAGATCCGGCGGTCGCCGTCGTCGAGCACCTGACGCGCCTCGGCCGACAGCGCGTAACCCGCCGCGCCCTCCGCCGTACGCTCGGGAACGAGCAGGCCGCGCCGCTTGAGCCGGGAGACCGAGGAACGTACCGAGGGCGCGTCCACACCGAGGGCTCCCAGCAGCCGGATCAGTTCGGCGACAGGGAGCGGGGCGTCGTCCGGCGCCCGGCCGTACGCGCCGTACAGGGTGAAGATCAGGGATCGAGGGGTGTGCTGCTCGGCCACGCGATCACTGTAGAGGAGGCGACACCACGAGCGGCCCGCCGTGTCAGACGGGCCCAGGGCCGCGTAGCCGGAAGCGCTGGAGTTTGCCGGTCGGAGTGCGCGGGAGAGCGGTCAGAAAGGTGATCGCGCGCGGACATTTGTACGGCACCAGTTGGGATCTGACGAACTCACGCAGCTTGTCGGCCGTCTCCTCACCGCCCTCCACCTCGGCCCGCAGTACGACATACGCCGCCACGATCTGGCCGCGCAGCTCGTCATGGCGGCCGACGACCGCCGCCTCCAGTACATCGGGATGGGCCAGCAGCGCCTCCTCCACCTGCGGACCCGCGATCTTGTAACCGGCCGAGACGATCATGTCGTCCACGCGGGCCACATAGCGGAAGTAGCCGTCCGGCTCGCGTATGTACGCGTCTCCGGTCAGGTTCCAGCCGCCGCGCACATAGTCGCCTTGGCGCGGATCGGCCAGATAACGGCAGCCCACCGGACCTCTGACGGCCAGCAGACCCGGCTCTCCGTCGGGAACCGGGGCGCCGGAACGGTCCACGACGCGTGCCTGCCAGCCCGGCACCGGCACACCGGTCGTGCCCGGTCTGATCGCCTCGTCGGCCGCGGACAGGAAGATATGAAGCAGCTCGGTGGCGCCGATGCCGTTGATGATCTTCAGTCCGGTCCGCTCGCGCCACGCGTGCCAGGTCTCGGCGGCCAGATTCTCGCCCGCCGAGACACAGCGCCGCAGCGAGGAGATGTCATACGCGCCGGCCTCGTCCAGCATCAGCCGGTAGGCGGTCGGCGCGGTGAACAGAACCGACACCCGGTGCTCCGCTATCGCGGCCAACAGCGCACGCGGATGGGCCTGTTCGAGCAGTAACGCGGAGGCGCCGGCGCGCATCGGGAATATCAGCAGCCCGCCGAGACCGAAGGTGAAGCCCAGTGGCGGGCTGCCGGCGAAGAGATCGTCCGGCTCCGGCCGCAGCACCTGACGCGAGAAGGTGTCGGCGACGGCCAGCACATCCCGGTGGAAGTGCATGCACCCCTTGGGCCGGCCCGTCGTTCCCGAGGTGAAGGCGATGAGCGCCACATCGTCCGCCGCGGTACGCACCGCCGCGTACCGCCCGGGCGCGCTCTCGGCCAGCCGCAGCAGATCGTCCGGCGCGGCCCCGCCGTATGTGGTGATCCGCAGCCCCGGCACCTCGGCCTCGATCAGATCGTCCACCGACCGTATGTCGCACAGGGCATGGCCGACCCGTGCGATCTCGCACATGGCGGCCAGTTCCGGCGCCCGCTGCTGGGCGAGGACGGTCACGGCCACCGCGCCGGCCTTCAGCACCGCCAGCCAGCAGGCCGCCAGCCACGGCGTCGTAGGACCGCGCAACAGCACCCGGTTTCCCGGCACCACGCCCAGCTCGGAGGTAAGGACATGGGCGATGTGGTCGACGTGCCCGAGCAACTCGCCGTACGTCCAGACCTCTCCGGCCGCTGTCCGGAAGACGGGACGGTCCGCTCCGAAGCGTTCGACGGTGCGATCCAGCAGCTCCACGGCGGAGTTGAGCCGCTCCGGAGAAGGCGGCTCGGAAGCGACCGGGAGGAGCCGTGGCCACTGCTCCGAGGGCGGCAGACTGTCGCGCGGAAAAGTGTCGATGTGGGCCGACGGTGTCAGCTCCATGGTCCGCCCCCTTGTCGTGGTGGGGTCGCCCATCGAGCGTATCGTGAAGATGACGACAGTCAACGGTCCGCGATAGACCTGCGCCGAAGTGGGGGCTCGGATGCCCGTATTCTCACTCGATCCGGTACAGACCGCCTGGTGCGCCGAGTTGCGCGCTCTCGCCGGTGAGCGGCTGCGGCCACTCGCCGACAGCGGCGAGCCGGGCCGGGTCAACCGGAGCCTGATCGCCGCTCTCGGTGAACACGGCTTGCTGGCAAGGATGTTCACCTCGGGTGCGCTGGATCTGTGTCTGCTGCGTGAGTCCCTCGCGCACGGCTGTACGGAGGCCGAGACCGCGCTCGCGCTCCAGGGGCTCGGCACCTGTCCGGTCGTCCGGGCCGGTACCGCGGACCAGCGCGCACGCTGGCTGCCCGAGGTGACCGCCGGCCGTGCGGTGGCCGCCTTCGCGCTGAGCGAGCCGGGCGCCGGATCCGACGCGGCGGCGCTGGCCCTGCGGGCCGTACCGGACGGCGACGGCTGGCTGCTGACCGGCGAGAAGAGCTGGATCTCCAACGCTCCCGACGCCGACTTCTACACCGTCTTCGCCCGTACGGACGGCGGCGGCCGGGCCCGTGGGATCACCGCCTTCCTCGTCCCGGCGGACCGTCCGGGACTGACCGGCCGTCCGATCGAGATGCTCTCTCCGCACCCCATCGGAGCCCTGTCCTTCGACGCCGTACCGGTGACCGGCGAGGATGTCCTCGGAGAGGTGGACGGAGGCTTCCGGGTCGCCATGGACACCCTCAACCTGTTCCGGCCCAGTGTCGGCGCCTTCGCCGTCGGCATGGCGGCGGCCGCGCTGGACGCGGCCCTGGAACACACCGCGAGCCGCCACGCGTTCGGCGGCCCGCTGAAGGACCTGCAGTCGGTCGCGCACCAGGTCGCCGAGATGGCGACCCGCACCGAGGCGGCGCGGCTGCTGGTGTACGCGGCCGCCGCCGCGTACGACGCGGGCGCACCAGGGGTGCCGCGCCGCGCCGCCATGGCGAAGCTGTACGCGACCGAGACCGCTCAGTATGTCGTCGACGCGGCCGTCCAGTTGCACGGCGCCCGCGCCCTTCAGCGAGGCCATCCGCTGGAGCACCTCTACCGCGAGGTCCGTGCCACGCGCATCTACGAAGGCGCCACCGAGGTCCAGCGGACCATCATCGCCAAGGAGTTGTACGGATGAGCCTGGAGCGAATCAATCCCGCCGGACTCGCTCCGGCCAGCGGTTTCTCGCACGCCGTCACCGCCACCGGCGGCCGGCTGGTCTTTCTGGCCGGCCAGACGGCGCTGGACGCGGAGGGAGAAGTCGTCGGGCGGAGTCTTCCCGGCCAGTTCGAGACGGCGCTCGGCAATCTGCTCGGCGCTCTCGCCGCGGCGGGCGGCGCTCCGGCCGATCTCGCCCGGGTGACCGTCTACACCACCGATGCCGGGACCTACCGCGCTCACGCGGCCGAACTCGGCCGTGTCTGGCGCCGCCTGGCTGGCCGTGACTATCCCGCCATGGCGGTGATCGGAGTCGTCCGGCTCTGGGACGAACAGGCCCTGGTCGAGCTGGACGGGATCGCCGTACTGCCCTGACGGCCGCGCGGCGGATCCGGTGCACGCCGACCCGGACCGCTCGAAGGCGTACGGGACCCATCGGGCCGATCACGGCCATGTCCGTCCTTGGCATGACCTGCCTGCCATGCCCGTCCCCGGCGAGGGTACCCGAGAAGGGACAACACGCCGCCGGGCGAAGGGAGTTCGCGACCATGCACAGCGTGAAGCGATGGCTGGACCGGAGTGTGCCCGCGCAGGCCGTGCTCCTCCTGCTGCTGGTCGCGGGAGCGACCAGACTGATCCGTCCGGAGCTCTCCACCACACATTGGCTGGTCCAGAGCGCGGTCTGGACGGCGTTCGCCATGGTGTTCGTTCTCGTACGGCGGCGCCAGGACCGCTCCGTCATGGGCGGCGCCTCGGCCGGTGAACACGTCTCGGTCGAGCGCAAGCTGCGGCGCTGCCAGATCCCCGAGGACGCTCGCGAGCGGGAGTCCATGCGCAGGCTGGTGGCGTACCGGCGGCGCCAGATGACCAGGTACGCGTGGACACTGGTCCCGCTGTTCGCGGTGCTGGTGCTGCTGCCGGTCGTGTGGGCCGTTCAGGGCGTCTGGACGACGGCGGTGCTGTGGCTGCTGTTCGGGCTGGTCTTCGGTAGCTGGGTGTTCTCCGCGCGCCGCCACAATCTGAGCCGTATCCGGCACATGGACGAGGCACTGCGCGCCGCCGACCGTGTCCCCGCCGGCGTCGGACGGCCCGCTCACCACGCCTGACGGACGGGGCCCTTGGTCCCGTGGCAGGGACCAAGGGCGTCCCGTTCCGACGGGAAGCGCGCCGCCGGCGGCTACGGGACCAGGGCCAGATCTACTTGCAGCGCCTCGATCGCGCAGCCGACGAGCAGATCACACTGCTCCTGGCCGGTGATGCGGTGTGCCGCCAGGAAGATGTTCCAGACGGCGTCCTGCCGCCTGTCGTGCTCGGTGGCGAAGTCTCTGGCGAGAGCCTGGGACAGATGGTCGCTGTACAGACTCGCCCGGTTGCGCGGGTCCTTGAACGCCCGTGAGGCGGCCTCCGCGCAGCGCAGGAAACGGAGCATGTCCGGCTGTCCCAGTTGGGTGTGGATCAGGTCGAGGAGGTCACGTGCGACAAGGATGCTGTAGGGCCATTCGGCCTTGCGCCCGATGCGCGCCGTGAGTGAGTCGCGGAGCTCGAAGTTGAAGTCGAAACGTTCAGTCATGTCGCGTTGGTAGCGGATATTGGGCGCTCAGTGGTGCACGCCATACCGTGAAACGCCGAACTTCATCCCGATGCGCGGCGACTTCACCCCGATAGGCGCAGTGGCCGCCTTGTCCTTGCGCCAACCGGCCCATCCCGGGCATGGGCCTTTCGGGTGCTCTCGCGGGACGCCGGAACCGGCTCCGGCGGCCGGTTGTTCCGCCGTTCCGCCACGCGCGCTCAACGGCCCGTCGGGCCGCGCGTCACCGGACGACGGACGCGGCGTCCGTGACGGAGGAGCCGGGCCGCGCGGCGGACCGGCCGCCCCAGACCTGTTCCGCGTCCAGACCGCGCATCCTCTCCAGCACACCGGCCTCGGCCGGCACCATCCACAACAGCCGCTGCCCGACATCCGCGGTGTAGATGCTGTTGCAGCTCACCTCGACGACACCGAGCGCGGGATGGACGATGCGCTTGGACTCCTCGTGCCGTACCGAGACGTCGTGGACGTCCCAGAGACCGGTGAATTCCTCGCTCGCCTCGCGCAGCCGACGGATCAGCTCGGCACACAGGGCGTCCCGGCCCCGCCGGGCGGCTGCCGCGCGCAGGTCCGCCACCAGGAGACCGCTGTGGTAGGCGTGGTCCTCGACGGGATAGAGACCGCGGACCACCGGATTGGCGAACCACTGGTAGACAAAACTGGCCTCGACACCACGGCCACCGGACTGAGATCCGATCAGTACCTCACAGAGCTGGTTCTGCACACGGATCTCATGCAGATCCGTGATGATCATCGCGGGCGTGTCCTCGAAGCGGTCCAGAAGCTCCAGCAGAGCCCGTTGCATCTGTACGGGCTCGGCACCGAGCGGTGCCTGGTGTCCCGCCAGGTGGTACAGATGTGTGCTCTCGTCCGCGCTCAGCCGCAGAGCCCGGGCCAGCGCCGTGAGGATCTGCTGTGACGGGCTCTGGCCACGGCCCTGCTCCAGTTCGATGTAGTAGTCGACGGACATGTCCGCCAGCCGGGCCACCTCGTCGCGGCGCAGTCCGGGGACCCTTCTGCGGCCGCCGTCGGGAAGACCCACGTCCGCGGGTCGCAGCCGGCCGCGACGTGACTTGAGGAACCCGCCGAGCTCGGCATGATCCATGACATGACTCCGTTCTGGAGTATCAAAGTGCGCCCGTCAGGGGTCGTCGGCCTCCTCGCCGGCGTGGTGCACAGGTTCTTTACGATCCGATGACCATGCAAGCAGACCGATATTGACAGCGTGTATGCGGGGTGTTGACGACAGGATGCCTCAGGGCCGTGCGGCCGTGACCCCGGCGGCCCTCAGCCGAGCTCCGGCCGGAGGTCCTGCAGTCCGACGACGTCCAGCAGCGCCAGCAGTCCGGCCGCGGTTCCGCCGGGCGGCGCCGTGAACCACAGGAGCCGCTGACTGAGGTCGGCGGTGTGGAGATGAGTGAGATCCAGCTCGATGACGCCGAGGGCCGGATGCGCGAACCGTACCCGGCCCTCCGTAAGGCCGGATCCTGGAAGGTGTGTGTCCCACAGCGCCGCGAAGTCGTCGCTGAGCTCACGGAGCGTGGCCACCAGTCCGGACGCACGACGCGCGCTCGCCGGGCGCAGCGTGGCCGCGCGCAGGTCCGCCACCAGAGCGCGGCCGACCCGGCGGTGGTCCTCGGCGGGAAAGATCTCGCGAACGCCGGGATCGGCGAACCAGCGGTGCACAAAGCTTCCCGGCAGACCTCGTCCGGCCGTCAGGTCACCCAGCAGCGTGACCGACAGCGGGTTCTGCACCAGTACCTCCGCCAGATCGGTCATGACCAGGGCCGGAGTGTCGCTCAGCCGGTCCAGCAGGATGAGCAGGCCCGGCTGGACATGCGCGGCGGCGCCGGCGTCCGGCGGCGTACGCCCGGCCAGGCCGAACAGCTCACCGCGTTCGCGCGCGCCGAGACGCAGCGCCCGCGCCAGTCCCGCGAGGCTGAGATCGGACGGCCGGGATCCTTTGCCCTGCTCAAGCTGGGTGTAGTAGTCCAGCGAGAGCCCTGCCAGCCGAGCGACCTCGTCGCGTCGCAGCCCCGGCACCCGGCGGCGCGCTCCCGATCGCAGGCCCACCTCTTCCGGCAGGGTCCCGTTACGGCGGGAGCGCAGGAAGAGGCCCAGCTCGGCAAGGTTCATCAGGCCAGTGTGAAGGGCCGGAACGACGGCATCCAGGGGCGCCAAACCCCACCTTGGGCGCAACCCTGGGGTTGCCGACCCCAGGGTGACCAACACTCTTTTCCTTGTCGTCGGCTGCTGTGAATGTGGTTCTCGCCGGGAGGAAGTGAGCCTCTCGCTCTCCGCTCCGAACCACTGCTCCGAACGCCTGCTCCGAACCCTTGAGGAAGTGCCCGATGCGTGCTGCCGTCGCGACTGCCGTCGATGCTCCGCTGTCCCTTGTCGAACGCGAGACGCCCGAGCCCGGGCCGGGCGAGGTACTGATCAAGATCACCGCGTGCGGTGTGTGTTTCTCCGACCTGAACCTGGTCCGCGGTCACTATCCCTTCGCCCGCTTCCCGGTCATTCCGGGCCATGAGATCACCGGCTCCGTCGCGGCTGTCGGCCAGGGCGTGACCGGGCTCGCCGTCGGAGACGCGGTCGGCGCCCAGTTCCTGTACGACTCCTGCGGGCACTGCGACTACTGCGTCAGCGGCGAGCAGATCCTGTGCCCCAAGAAGCGGATCACCGGTGTCGTCGCGGACGGCGGCTACGCCGAGTACGCCGTCTTCAAGGCCGGATACGTCACCCCGCTGCCGGCCGGCCTGGACCCGGTGGCCGCCGCGCCGCTGATGTGCGCCGGTATCACCGCCTTCAACGGCCTGCGCAACGGAGGCGCGAAGGCCGGATCCCGTGTCGCGGTCATCGGCGCGGGCGGCATCGGAGCCCTCGCCATCCGGTACGCCGTCGCCATGGGCGCTCGGGTAGCGGTGATCGGCCGGTCGCGCCGAGGTGAGGAGCAGGCGAAGGAACTGGGCGCCGAACTGTTCATCCCCAGTGCCGACACGGATCCCGCCGTCGCGCTCAAGCAGTGGGACGGCGGTGCCAACCTGGTGCTCAACGCGGCGCCGTCCACGGCCGCGGCGGCGGCGACCCTCGGCGGTCTGGCGCCGGACGGCACACTGCTGCTGTGCGGCTACGGCTCCGAGCCGCTGACCCTGCCCACGCAGCCGATGGTGCTCAACCGGCTGCGGGTGATGGCCTCACCGTCCGGTTCGCCGCACAACCTCCGCGAGACCCTCGCGTTCTCCGCAGCCCACAACATCCTTCCCCAGGTCACGCCCATCGCTCTCGACCAGGCTCCGGAGGCACTGGAGGCGCTGGGCGCGGGCGGTGGCGGCGGCCGCTCGGTCATCACCTTCGGCTGATCGCGCACACCTCTTCGGCGGGCCTTTCTCTGTCTTTCCGCCACTCAACCCATCACATCGACATGCGTCACTTCTGCATGCGTCACATCGACATGCATCACATCTGCATGCATCACATCGACTGGAGACCGTCATGAGCAAGACCATCATCATCACCGGCGCTGGTTCTGGCTTCGGAGCACTGGCCGCGCGTGCGCTGGCCCAGGCCGGTCACACCGTGTACGCCGCGATGCGCAACACAACGGGCCGCAACGCCGACCGCGTCGCCGACGCCAAGGCCTATGCCACCGAACACAACGTGGACCTGCGCACCGTCGAACTCGATGTGCTGTCCCAGGAGTCCGCCGACGCCGCCATCGCCACCGTACTCAGCGAGGCCGGCCGGCTGGACGTCATCGTCCACAACGCCGGACACATGGTCACCGGACCCACCGAAGCCTTCACTCCGGAGGAACTGGTCGCCGTCTACGACACCAATGTGCTCGGCACCCAGCGCGTCAACCGGGCCGCACTGCCGCATCTGCGCGCCCAGCGCGACGGACTGGTGCTGTGGATCGGCTCCACATCGACCAAGGGCGGTACGCCGCCCTACCTCGCTCCGTACTTCGCGGCGAAGGCCGCCATGGACGCCCTGGCCGTCTCCTACGCGGCGGAACTGGCCCGCTTCAACATCGAGACCTCCATCGTCGTTCCCGGATCCTTCACCTCGGGCACCAACCACTTCGCCACCGGCGGCCGTCCCTCCGAGGAGACCGTCGTCCCGGCCTACGAGGAGCACTACGCCGGGCTGATGGACCAGGTCTCCCAGCGGCTGGCCGCCCTCGCACCGGCCGACGCGAATGTGTCGCAGGTCGCCGACGCGATCGTCGAGGTCGTCGGCACCGAGCACGGCAAGCGCCCTTTCCGTGTCCACATCGACCCGGCCAACGACGGCAGCGAGGTCGTCAGTGCCGTCGCCGACCATGTGCGCGCCGAGTTTCTCACCCGCATCGGGCTCCAGGACCTGCTGTCCCCGCACAACGCCTGACCCCCGATCCGGCGGGATCCGGCCGGGCGGGGCCATGAGCCCCGCCCGGCGCCTTCCCGCTACGCGGCCCTCGCACCCGTCCGTCCGGCCGCTCCTTGGCGCTACGGCGGATGCCACGGTGACCTGGCCCGTGGCGCGGCCGGCCGTCATCGTTGTGGTGTGCGCCCTGCTCACCGCCTGCGGCGCCGTGTCGCAGGGCGAGCCTCCGCCAGGTGCCGCGTCCGTCAACTCCTCACCCGCACATCCTCTGGAGACTCCCATGACCGCCATCCCGGTCCCGGTACCCGTACAACTGGCACTCGACGCGGCGAACGACGGCGACACCGAAGCCTTCCTGGACACCTTCACCGCCGACGGCGCCGTCGACGACTGGGGACGTGTCTTCCGGGGACGGGAGGCCATCCGCGGCTGGAGCGACAAGGAGTTCATCGGCGTGCGCGTCACTCTCGCTGTGACCGGAGTGCGCCAGTCGGGAAACCGTGTCACGGTGAGCGCCACAGTCGGCGGCGACGGCTTCAACGGACCGTCCGACTTCACCTTCGTCATGGCCGAGGACGGTCTGTCGCTGATGCGGATCACCGGCTGATCCCGAGGCGGTCTGCCGTCGGCAGGCCGTCATGTGTCCGGCGCGGTCAGTGATTGGGCTTCGCGCGGCTCAGGGCGACCAGGACCTCTTGGGCATGAGCTGTGGAGGCGAGGTCGCCGAGCGTGATCAGCCCGACCAGACATCCCTCGTCCACCACCGGAAGTCTGCGCACCGAGTGCGCCATCATCAGGCACGCCGCCTCGCACACCGACACATCGGAGGCGACGGTGACCGGCACACCCGAGACCGCGGAGAGCGCCGTGGCGGCTCCCGCGATCGTGCCTTCGGCCGCGATACGTACCGTGACATCGCGGTCGGTCAGGATTCCGTGCAGCGCGCCTTCGGATGTGATGAGTACGCATCCGACATTCGCGTCACGCATACAGGACGCGACGGATGTGATCGACGTGTACGGAGGCACGGTGATGGGGCCGGTGCTCATCAAGTCGCGTACGAGTTGCATGAGGCGTTCCCAACGGCCGGTGAACCTGCCCCTCATTCAGTGTGGATCAGGCCGCGTCCAGGCGCATCCGTGAGCGAGACCCGTGGCCGGCCGTGTGGGACCGGTGAAGCCATGCGGTCCCCGCCGCGGTCCGGCACCGGCGGGGACCGCATGGTGTCCTGCGGCGTTATGTGATCAGTACGGTGGCGCGTGGTCCGGTCAGGCCAGTTTCTGGATGGTGTAGATGGCGTATACCCCGCACGGAGAGCCGGACTGCTGGTTGGTGACGACCCAGCCGCTCGGGATCCTGGAGGGACCACAGACCCGCATGCTGGTCTGGTCGGTGATTTTCACGACGGTGTAGACCGTGTAGACGCCGCACTGCGAGCCCTGCTGGATCGAGGTGATGACCCAGCCGTCCGGTATGGCGGACTGGCCGCAGTCCTGGATGGTGGTCTGGTCGGTGATCTTCAGCAGTGTGTACAACGGGTAGGCGCCGCAGTGGGCGACGTTCTGCATCGATGTGATGACCCAGCCGTTCGGGATCGCGGAGTGCGAGCACGCCTGGATCGTCGTCTGGTTGGTGATTTTCACGACGGTATAGACGGTGTAGACACCGCACTGCGCGCCGGGTTGCACCGAGATGATGACCCAGCCGTCCGGTATGGCGGACTGGCCGCAGTCCTGGATGGTGGTCTGATCGGTGATCTTCAGCAGCGTGTACCAGGGAAAGCCGCCGCAGTGGGCGACGTTCTGCATCGAAGTGATCACCCACCCATCCGGAATCGGCGAGTTCGCACAGGCCTGGACCGTGGTCTCAGTGGTGAGTTGAGTGATGGTGAAGAGCCCGTAACCGCCGCAGCCGGCCGGCTGCTGGCTGATGATTACCCAGCCACTGGGCACGGGGGTGTAGCCGCAGATCGTCATGGTGTCGCCGGCCTGCGCGGCCTGCGGCGCGGCCTGTGGTGCGGCCTGCGCGGCCTGTGGTGCGGCCTGCGCGGCCGGGGCGCCGGCCAGGGCCAGCCCGCCCAGCAGCAGGGCCGCGACCGCCACCCACCGGGAGAGCAATCGCCGTAATGTTCCCATTCGAATCCTCCTGATCGCCTCGTACATGGCGGCTGAGAGCTTGGCAGAGCCGCGCTCTCGACCGCCACCTCTCCCAGGCGTGGTGCCAGGGCCCGCGAGCCCGGCAAGAGATCCAGACGAGAGACCCTGGCCAAGGGGTGTCCCGGAGCGCACCGGGCACGACTGTTTGCTAAACGGAGCAGACTCCGCTTACGCTTCTTCTCGCCGGAGGATCCTCTGGCGAGACATGGCGCGCGGCTTCTCTCCGCTGCCGGGAACAGGACGATCATGACTTCCCACACTCGTATCACCACTCCCTTCACCAGGGAATCCACCGCCGACGAGGTCATCGCGGGTGTCGATCTGACCGGCAAACGCGCCGTCGTCACCGGCGCCGCGTCCGGCATCGGAGTCGAGACGGCGCGCGCACTGGCGGCGGCGGGAGCCGAGGTGACGCTGGCGGTCCGAAACGTCGAAGCGGGCGAGCGAATCGCGGCCGAGATCGCTTCGAAGACCGGCAACGGCAGCGTCTCAGCCGCCTCGCTCGAACTGACCGACCGCTCGTCCGTCGCGGATTTCGCGGCGGCGTGGCAGGGGCCGTTGCACATCCTGGTCAACAACGCCGGAGTGATGGCCCTGCCCGAGCTGCGCCGCACCGCCGAAGGCTGGGAGTACCAGTTCGCCACGAACCACCTGGGCCACTTCGACCTCGCGCTCAGGCTGCACGACGCCCTGGCCGCCGCGGGCACCGCGCGTATCGTCTCCGTCAGCTCCAACGCGCACCGCAGGTCCCGTGTCGTCTTCGACGACATCCACTATGTGAACCGCGCGTACGACGCGTGGTCGGCGTACGGGCAGTCCAAGACGGCCAATGTCCTCTTCGCCGTCGAGGCGTCCACGCGGTGGGCGGCCGACGGAATCACCGCCAACGCGCTGATGCCCGGCGGCATCCGCACCGCGCTGCAACGCCACCAGACAGGGCCGGAGATGAGCGCCGAGACCAGAAGGATCTTCGACAACTATCCGTGGAGGACGACCGAGCAGGGCGCGGCCACCTCCGTCCTCCTCGCCGCCTCACCTCTGCTGGACGGTGTCGGTGGCCGCTACTTCGAGAACTGCGCGGAAGCGCTCCCGTACACAACCGCCACGGAGCGAACGGCCGAGGCGTCCGGGGTCGCCGCGCACGCACTCGACCCGGACGCCGCCGCGCGGCTCTGGGACGTATCGGCCGCGATGCTGGCCGGCTGACCGGACGCCCGGCGAGCGGCGCGGGGGAGTGGCCGACTGCCGACGCGTCGAGCGTGACCTCGCCGACGCTCCTGATCAGTCGCCTTCCCACGCGGTGTGAGCGTTACGTGTGGTGGCCACGACCCTGTCCAGGGACGGCGGCCCGGCTCCGGCACCACCGATTCCCTCATCGAAAACTTCGCACAGCACGTCGGGCGGCATAGCCTGGTGGTATTGCCTCGCTTGCCCCGGCCCCGTGCCGCTGGGCGGCATCCGGCGGCGACTGCGGCAATTCGTGTCCGCCCGTATCGAGCGGGTGGCCCGTGAGCAACGCCGACGAGAGGACAAGCCATGAGCACTCCGACTCCCGACGAACACGCACCTCCGGCCGAGGCGCGCTCCACCGAGGAAACCCAGGCCGCGGCCGACGCGGCGGAGCGCCAGGCCGCGGCGGACACGCAGGCCACTCTGACCGATCTCGCGAACAGCGTGGCCCTGCTGCCGCAGGCGCCGCCGGTCGAGGGCGAGGAGGAGCGTCCCGATGGCGCAGTCGCTCTGCCGGTGATCGAACAGGACGGCAATCGATACGTGCCCGCCTTCACCTCCGAGGACGCACTGGTGGCGGCCGGCGGCGACCCCGGCACCGCGCTGGGCATATCAATCGTCGAGCTGGCCGAGAACTGGCCGGAGGACGATCTCTGGCTGGCGGTCAACCCGTCGACTGACGAGGGCCTCGCCCTCCCCTCCGACCTGGTGCGGGCGCTGCCCACCTTCAGTCATGCCGGCCGGTCGGGGCGGCCCGGTGGAGAGGGAGGCACGCGATAGCGCGCGGTCCGCGACACGAGTGTCCATGTGGTCCGTGGTGATGACATGGGCTGTGGGTGGTGGGTTTCTCACCTGTCCAGGACGTCGGCGGCGGCGCGGTACAGCATCAGGTCCGCTACGCGGTAGCCGGGCTCGTCGGCGAAACGCGCGGTGAGCCGCCGGGCACGCCGAGCCGGCGTCTCGCAGCGTCGATCGTCTGGGCGAGAAGCACGGCGATGGTCATGGGCCCCACACCGCCGGGGACAGGCGTGATCAGACTCGCCCGGTCCTTGGCGGACTCGAAATCCACATCGCCGACGTTGCCCGGGTTGTAACCCGCGTCGATCACCACCGCACCAGGTTTGAGGTCCGCACCGGTGATGAAGCGCGGCCGTCCCACCGCGGCGAGCAGGATGTCCGCCTGCCGGACGATCGCGGACAGGTTGGAGGTACGTGAGTGGCAGTAGGTCACCGTGGCGTTCCGGCCAAGAAGGAGCATGCCCGCGGGCTTGCCGAGGATGGCACTGCGTCCCACCACGACCGCGTGCTTACCGGCGAGGTCCACCTCGTACTCCTCCAGCAGACGCATGATTCCTCCGGGAGTGCAGGACACGAAGCCGGGCAGGCCGAAGCTCATCGCCGCGAAGGAATGCATGGTCACCCCGTCGACGTCCTTCTCCGGCGCGATCGCCTCAAAGGCGGCGCGTTCGTCGATGTGAGGTCCCACCGGGTGCTGGAGCAGGATGCCGTGCACGCCGGGATCTTCGGAGAGTTCGGTGATTGTTTCGATCAGGCCGCTGGTGCTGATCGAAGCGGGCAGGGCCACATGCCGTGACTGGATACCGGCCTTCTCGCACCGGGCGCGCTTCATCCGGACGTAGGTCACCGAGGCCGGGTCGTCTCCGACCAGCACGGTAGCCAGGCACGGGGCTGTCCCGGTGTGCCGGAGAATGTCCGCGGCAGAGGCGGAGCTGGTCTCGATGATGCGGCGGGCAAGCCCGGTACCGTCCATCAGGCGAGCTGTCCGTGTCTGGGCCATGTGCCACTCCTGAGCGTCACGACGAGTCGCCCAGGCGCACGGCATTCGACAGAGTGTCAGGCCGCTCCCCGGTGGTACTCCACCTCAGCGCCAGTCACGGCCCGCTACTCACCTTAGTGCTTCCGCGGCGCTTCGCTACGCCTACTGGTCGGGCGCCGAGCGGGTCCGGTGTTGGTGGCGACAGCGGCTGGCAACGGCCGGCGGCGGCGTCCAACTCTGCGACCGCAGTGCCGCAAGGCGCACCGCGTGGTGGCCGCGAGCGGGTCCTCCGCACCTGGCACTCGGAGGCGTCGACGGGGTGCTTGCGTCCGGACGCTGGATTCGGGTGAGGAGCCGACGCGGTGGCGTGTTTGTGGTGCCAGCGGGTTCTTCGTTCGCTGGTGTTGCAAGTGCGGCTGCGGCCCCAAGCGTGGTCGGCCACTGAGAGTTCCCATCCGACGTGCAACCAGCGGCTCGACCCCGACACATGGACGGGTCGTCAGCTGAGGGACCTCAGGGGGAGCTTTAAAGGTCACGGGAAGAGCTGAGGGGCGTATCTACTGACTGTTTGCTCTTTGGATGATCAGAATCCGCTAGGGCAATTCCGATTGTTCAAGTGTTGCGTTAATCACGTTACATGGACTTCGGGCTTTCGTGATCAAGGTTGGGGTTTGCCCGGATTGATGGATCTGGACGTGCTCTCAGTCCGGCCTTAGATTTCCGTGCGTCCTGCATGTGTTGGATGTGTGGAGATTTCGGGGAGGGGTGCGTGATGGGCAGACGTCTGCGTGGATATCCGGCGGTGCGGGGCTTGGGGGGCTTGCTCAGCGCGTTGCTGGTAGCAGGCGTACTGACTGCGGTTCCTGCGGCTGCAGTCGCGCCCGCCTCCGCGGCTCTGAAGGCCGGGAGTGCGGCCAGCGACGGCGGTTCCGTTGCTGGTACGGAGGACGCGGCGCTGGCCGAGGCCAGGCGCACAGGCAAGGATGTCGAGGTCACTGCGGAGCGCACGGAGACGGGTGAGGTGTTTGCCAAACCCAATGGCCGTCTGGAGGCGCTGGAGCACCTGCGACCGGTCCGTACCCGTGTGAATGGTGAGTGGCGGGATATCGACACCTCGCTGCGGAAGCGAGCGGACGGTTCCGTTATTCCGGAAGCGGCATCCGTGGGTATCGCTTTTTCGGGCGGGGGCGGTGCGCCGCTGATCGCGCTGGAGCGGGCCGGCCGGGAGCTGTCTCTGTCTTGGCCGACCGCGCTGCCCACGCCGGTGATCGACGGCTCCACGGCTACCTACCCCTCCGTCCTGCCGGACGTGGACCTCAAGGTGCGAGCCGATGTCGACGGTGTCTCGCACACGCTGGTGGTCAAGACGCCGCAGGCGGCCGCCAATCCGCAGCTGGCTGAGCTGCGGCTTGGTATGCACACCGACGGCATGACGGTCCAGGAGACGACCGATGGCGGCCTGCAGGCGATGGACACCGGGGCCGGTGGGCCGGTGTTCGAGGCGCCGCAGCCGCTGATGTGGGATTCCAGTACTGCGGAGGGAACGTCCGTTTCCCGAAAGGCTGCGTCAGCCAAGCTGGACGCATCCGGCGGGCCGGGCGAGGCGGCACAGGTGGCGCCCATTGATGTCGAGGTCACCTCCAACGGTGACGAGCTCGTACTCACCCCAGATCAGCAGCTTCTGAAGGACGCCACATACCCGGTCTACATCGACCCGCAGTGGTACTCGCCGAAGGCGTCGAACTGGACCATGGTCTCGCGCTACTGGGCCTCCTCGCCGCAGTGGCACTTCAACGGCGACTCCGACGCCGGGGCGGGCTACTGTGCGGGCGACGCGCGCTGCGCTCCGGAGGACGTGAAGCGTCTCTTCTACTCGATTCCCACAGAGAAGTTTGCGGGCAAAACGATCCTGGACGCCACGTTCGTGGCGCATGAGACACACTCTTACAGCTGCATCAAGACGGACGTAGAGCTGTGGCGCACCCAGGGCGTCAATAAGTCCACAACCTGGAACTCCCAACTGGCGAGCGGTTTCTGGGCCGATCTGCAGCAGACCCGCAGGGAGGCCAAGGGCTACAGCAGCGACTGTTCGAGTGGCGATGTGGAATTCTGGGCGCTGCGGGCGGTGCAGCAGGCCGCCTCCTTCGGCTGGTCCACCACCACCTTCGGCCTGCGTGCCAAGAGTGAGACAGACCCGGAAGCTTGGAAGCGTTTCTCCGACGACGCCTACCTGCGCGTGCAATACAACAAGCCGCCCGCCCAGATCAAGATGTCCCAGCTCACCCAGAACCCCGGCGGAACTTGCTCCTCGACGGTGCGGCGTGTACGGATTCTGCCGACGTTGCGTGCGGACAATGTCACCGACCCGGACGGCGACAGCGTGGCCGTGCAGTTCCAGGCTTCGTGGGATGCCGGTGATGGCAAGGGGCGTATAGCACGCTGGACTTCGGCGAAATCGACGTCGAAGAAATCCGGCTCCGATTTCTCCCTCGCGATGCCGGCCAGCATCCCCAGAGATAAGGCAGTCGGCTGGCACGCCCGCTCGTACGATGGCGCGCAGTGGTCTCCATGGTCCTTCGAGGGTTCGGCGACCGACTGCGCTGTGCTGTACGACACCAGCGTGCCTCCCCAGCCGTCCGTGACGTCCGGTGAGTATCCGGCTTCCGTCGCCGAGGACCCAGACGACCCGTGGGCGGACGGTGTGGGCCGCTACGGCAACTTCACCATCGACACGACGCAGACAGATGTGACGAAGTACTGGTTCGGTATCAACGCTCAGCCCAGCAGCGCGCACACGCTGAACACGTCTGGTGGTGGTGCGAAGACCATCACGTTCATGCCGACGAAGTCCGGGGTCAACTTCATCACAGCGCAGGCGTTCGACGCGGCGGGCAACGGCAGCAGCATCGCTACCTACTACTTCCGGGTGCGCGCCGGTCAGCCGGAGCGAGTGGCCTGGGACCTGGACGAAAACGCCGGGGCGAACACGGTGAGTGGGCAGGGCGGTGCCTGGCCCGCGGATCTGTCCGGTGGCGCGAAGGCTGGCGGGGAAGGGGTCGTGGGTACAGGTCTGCACCTGGACGGCAAGGACGGGCAGGCCGCGACAGTCTCACCGGTCCTGAACACAGCGAAGAGCTTCTCGGTATCGCTGTGGGCCAAGCTTCCCGGCACCGATCAGGGGCGTTCCCTGGTGGCCGCCGCGCAGTCCGGAAACCACAACAGTGGGTTCGAGCTCTATTACTCCTCCGCACTGGGCGGCTGGAACTTCCTGCGGCATTCGGCGGACGTGGAGAGCGGCGCTGCCGCCGCGCGCGCGACGCAGCCGGCCTGCGCCGCCGGGGACACCGCCTGTACGACGGCCCGGCTGGGGCAGTGGACCCATCTGGTCGGTGTCTTCGACAACACTCAGGGCCAGTTGAAGCTGTACGTCGACGGGAAGCTGGTCGCCACCACCGCGTTCACCAGCCCCTGGGACGCCCGCAGGTCCCTGCACCTGGGCGCGACATCGCTCAACGGCACGTCGAGCAACTACTTCGCCGGTGATCTGGACGAGGCCCAGTTGTTCGACTACCAGCTCAGTGATGCACAGGTGGCGGAGCTGCACGACATGAAGCCGGTGGACACCGGGCGCCCGGCGAAGGCGGTGTGGTCACTGGACGAGGATGGTTCGGTCCCATCCGTCGCCGGCCATGCGCAGAAGATCAGTGCTGGTCTGCACGGTAGTGCGCTGCTTGGTGGTGCCGGAGCCTCCGGGACCTCTCTGAACCTGAACGGCACTGACGGGTACGCGTCGACCGGCCGACCGGTCCTCGACACCTTCCAGAGCTTCTCTGTCTCCTTGTGGGCGCGTTTGCCCAAGGACAAAGAGGACCGGGCGATGACCGTCCTGACTCAAGGAGGCAAGACACAGAGTGGTTTTGAGCTCTACCACTCCTCGTCTCTGGGCGGCTGGGTCTTCATGCGGGCCGGCGGTGACAGCACCGATGCTCCCCTCGCGCGAGCCACATATCCGGTCTGTCCCGAGCACACCAACTGCGCCGCCGGGGGATTGGGTGAGTGGGCACACGTCGTTGGCGTCTACGACCTGGACGCAGGTCAAATACGTCTCTACGTCAACGGTGTCCTGCGTTCGACCCAGCCGTTCACCACGCCATGGCTGGCGACCGGCCCCGTCATGCTGGGCGCGGCTCCGTACGCCACGGGTACCGGTGGTTTCTTCAAGGGCGATGTGGACGACGCGCGGATGTATGACCGGGTCCTCTCCGACGAGGAGGTGAAGAATCTCTTCAACCAGCATCCGGTGGTGAAGGGCCGATGGAGGCTTGACTCGGCCACGGGTAGTCCGGCGGTATCGCCTGACGACTCTTCAGGGAATCGTCCCCTGACGCTGGGCGGCCAGGCGTCCATCGATATCTCCGGAAGCTCCAACAATGTGGGCCCCGGCGGACTTGTCCTGGACGGCATCAGCGGTTTCGCGGCTGCCACCTTGCCGTCCCTGCGGACCTCGGAAAGCTTTACCGCAGCTGCGTGGGTGACTACGGCTGCCCGTCCGGACCATCCGGTGGCGGTGATGTCCCAGCCGGGTGTCAGCGAATCGGCGTTCATCGTGCGCTATGTGCCCGACCCGAAGGACCCAGCGAACGCCGGAACCTGGCAGCTACAGATGCCGGACAAGGATGCGCCCGATGCGAGTCGGCCCGTCGCCGAGCATTCGAACTTCCAGAACATGACTAACTGGAATCATCTGGCGGTGGTGTATGACGCCTTCGCCAGTGAGATGCGCCTCTACGTCGATGGCCAGTTGCAGACGGTCGTGTGCTCCGACGATGACGGAGACGGTACGCAGAACGAGCCGGTGTGCACCGGTCAATTCTCCTGGAACAGCAACGTGCCGTCGGCCTTCGACGCTGCTGGAGGACTGCAACTCGGCCGGGTCAAAGTCGCAGGGAGGTGGGGTGAGTTCTGGCCCGGCGTGATCGACGACGTCTGGGCCGTCCAGGGCGCGCTCACCGAGACACAGATCCGCAACCTGGCGAGTGGCAACGAACTGCCCACCAACCCCGGACCGTAATCGCTTTCCTCAGGGGCGCGCTGCGCCCTGAGACCTCTTCGCCACGGCGACCGCACCATAAGCGCACCGCCCGGAGGCGGGCAGCGCAGTTCCCGGTCGGCGGTGGAGCTGATCGGCAGTTACTCCGGATCAAGGTCATTTCAAGCAGGACGCCCCGTCACGGGGGTGCGGGCCGTGTGCGTCGCGCGTGGCTCAGGACGGGCAGGCAAAAGGAGTGAGGAATGGCAGTGAGGGTTCGGACGCGGCTACGGCGCAGGACTGCTTTGACGATCTCGGTGGTACTGATCGGTGGCCTGCTGCAGGGCGCGGTCACACCGACCGCGCTTGCCGATGACCTGCCGAAGGTACCCGTGTCGGAGAAACCTCTGAGCGGGCACGGCGCGAAGATGCTGCCCCGCCGGACGGACGGCGCGCCGAGCACGCCCCAGCGCGCTCCGAAGGGGTCCTGGCCGGCGGCGGCCTCCGCAGATGTGACGCTCCAGCCGGGAACAAGGAGCGCGCGCACCCGAGCCGGACGCACCCCGGTTTCACTGACCACCCCCGCCACGTCAAAGGCCAACAGAACAAAACCACTTGCGGGTGCGGCCACGGTTCGGGTGCTGGACCATGAGGCTGCCCGACGAGCCGGCGTAGACGGCATGCTCTTCTCCCTTGAGCGCCAGCCTGGCACCACAGGGGATGCTGTAGGGATCAGCGTGGACTACTCCGCCTTCGCCCAGGCGTACGGTGGCGGATACGCGGCCCGAGCGAAGCTGGTGCAACTGCCCGCCTGCGCAGCCACCACGCCGGCCAAGGACGCGTGCGCCACTCACACTGCCGTCACGACTCGTAATGACACGGCCACACATATCCTCACCGCGAACGCCGTGAACGTGGCCGCCTCCGGCCAGGCTTCGCTGTTCGCGCTGGCCGCAGGTGCTTCGAGCGACAAAGGTGACTACACGGCAACATCGTTGTCTCCGTCTGCCGCGTGGAGCACGGATCTCAACACGGGCGACTTTTCTTGGTCCTACGACATGCCGGTCCCCAACGTGCCCGGCCAATTCGCCCCCACAGTCGGTCTGTCGTACTCGTCTGGTTCCATCGACGGTCGCACCGAAAATACCAACAACCAGTCCTCGTGGGTGGGCGACGGTTTCAACCTCTGGTCGGGTTCAATCGAACGCTCGTACGGGTCGTGCGCGGATGACGGGGTGAAGGAGAACGCCGACGGGAACAAGTCGGGCGATCTGTGCTGGGCCTACGACAACGCGACCATCTCTTTCGACGGTCACGCGGGCGAGCTCATCCCGACGGGTGCCGATAGTTTCAAGATCAAGGGCGACGACGGCACCAAGGTCGAGCGTATTTACGGTGCAGGTAACGATGTACGGGCTAATGGCGCTCGCAACGACGAATACTGGCGAGTGACCACCACGGACGGCACACGCTACTACTTTGGCTACAACCGCCTGGCGGGATGGGCATCGGGCAACCCCACCACCAACTCCACCTGGACTGTTCCGGTCTTCGGCGACGATGCCAATGAGCCGTGCCACGCGGCGGCGTTCGCCGACTCCTGGTGCCAGCAGGCATGGCGCTGGAACCTCGACTACGCCGTCGATGTGCGCGGCAACTCCATCGGCTATTTCTACAATAAGGAGACCAACACCTACGCACGGAACCTCCAGTCGACGGACGAAACTTCCTATGACCGCGGCGGTTCTCTGGACCACATCGACTACGGGTTGCGCAGCATCTCCAACTACTCGACCAAGGCACTCGCGCGCGTCGATTTCGCCTCGGCCGAGCGGTGCCTGCCCGAGTCGGGTGTGAGCTGCGACGCCTCCACAATCGATGACAAGTCGTCCTACTGGTACGACACCCCATGGGACCTCAACTGCAAGCCCGGCGCCGACTGCATCAAGGCCATTTCGCCGAGTTTCTGGACCCGCAAGCGCCTGACCGATATCACCACCCAGGTCCTCAAGCCGGATGGTACCGGCTACTCGCCGATCGACTCCTGGCACCTGGATCAGGGCTGGGGCATGTCGGACATCGACTACCAACTCTTGCTCTCGTCGATTCAGTACACCGGCAAGTCAGCGACCCCGAACATCACGCTGCCGAAGGTCACCTTCGGCTATGACCAGCGCGCCAACCGACTCGACATGCCCGGCGACGACACCGCTCCCTTCATCAAGGAGCGCCTGTCGCAAGTCGTGGATGAGTCTGGCGGGCAAATCAATGTCGGGTACTCCGCTGCCGCGTGCGACGAGGACCAGCTTCCAACCCCGGAGACTAACACCACCCGCTGCTTCCCTGTCTTTTACACCAAGCAAGGCGACAAGGATCCGTCGAGACAGTGGTTCAACAAATATGTCGTCGATTCGGTCACCCAGAGCGACCGCACGGGATCGTCGCCCGACATGGTCACCCGCTACTCCTATCTGGGCGGTGCAGCCTGGCACTACGACGACGATGAAGGCTTGACAAAGGAGAAGTACAAGACTTGGTCGACTTACCGTGGCTACGCACATGTACGAGTGGAGACCGGCGGGCAGGACCCGGTCGGCATGAAGTCGCAGATGGATCACTATTTCCTACGCGGCATGGACGGCGACAAGGCTAAGCCGGACCCGGTTACCGTCTCGGACGACAACGGTGGCATCATTACCGACCACGACTCCGCAGCTGGCTTCGAGTACAAGACCGAGCAGTACAGCGGTCCTGGGGGCCGGGTCCTGACCAAGACCGTCAACACCCCGTGGCACCACGAGACGGCCAAGCGGGTACGTGACTGGGGCACCACTACTGCCAATCTGACGGGAACTGCCAACACTCGAAGTTGGACCTCGCTCGATAACGGGGCCGGCGTCAAGTGGCGCGTCGCCTCAACGACCAATGCATTTGAGGACACCGCAGGACGGATCGTTCAGGTCGATGACGAGGGTGATGTCAAGACCGCTTCCGACGACGAATGCACCCGTGCGACGTACGCGGACAACACCATCGCCTGGATACTGCGTGCCGTCGTCAGGGTTGAAACCGTGGCGACCAAATGCGGCACCACCCCAGACCGTTCCAAAGACGTCATTGCGGACGTGCGTAACGCCTACGACGGACAGGACTATGGCGCGGCGCCCACCCTGGGCGACGCCACTCATACGGCCACGCTCAAGTCGCATGACGGAACCACCGCCACCTATACGGAGGCGGGTGCCACTTACGACACCGCCACGGGTCGTCCGCTGACCGCCACCGACATAACCGGCATCGTCACGGCGACCGGCACCGCTGCCCCGGTGCGTACCGACCGCAAGGACGGCCGGACCACCACTACCGTCTACAGCCCCACCACCGGCTTCCCGACGGAAATGACGGTGACCGGCCCACCCGCCGTCCCTGGCACCGCCGCCACGGCGCAGTCCACCAAGACCACCTACGACACGCTGCGCGGACTGCCGGTCACTGTCCTGGACACCAACAACAAGCGCACCGACACCACCTACGACGCTCTGGGCCGCAGCCTCAAGACCTGGCTGCCCAACCGGTCCAAAGCCAACAGCGATACTCCGAACTACGAGTTCAGCTACTCAATCACCGACAACAAGCCGGTCGCGATCGCCACCAAGACCCTCAAGGGCGCCGGCGCTCAGCAGACCGCGTACACCCTCTACGACGGATTCCTGCGCCCTCGCCAGACTCAGGCTCCGGGCCCGGACGGCGGTCGGCTGGTCGACGACACGTTCTACGACGAGCGGGGCCTTACAGCGAAGTCCTTCGCCACGTATTACAACACTGGAGCACCCTCGGCGGAACTGCTCGTACTCGACAACGCACTCGCGGTTGAGACCCAGGCGTGGAACACCTACGACGGGCTAGGACGCGTAATCAAGTCCCAGCAGGTGGCGGGCAACGGCGACGGCGGCACCGTACTAGCCACCACCAGCACCACCTACGGCGGCGACCGCATCAACGTCACGCCTCCCCATGGAGCCACCCCCACCACCACCGTCTCCGACGTGCGGGGCAACACCACAGACCTGCTGCAGTACCACGCCGTCAACCCCACAGGGCCGGCCGACACCACCCATTACGACTACACCCCCGCCGGCAAACTTGCGAAACTCACCGACCCCTCAGGCAACACCTGGTCGTACACCTACGATCAGCGAGGCAACCTGACTGGTGTGCACGACCCGGACAAGGGCGACGCGACCTCGGCATACGACGACCGCAACGTGCTCACCTCCACCACTGATGCCCGCAAGCAGACCGTCACGCACGTGTACGACGGTATCGGCCGCGAGACCGAGACCCACGACGGCGGCGCGACCGGCCCCCTGCTGACCAAGCATGTCTGGGACCCATCCGGAGCCGAAGGCCAGCTCGCCTCGGCCACTCGCTACGTGGGCGGGGCAACCGGATCTGCCTACACCACCACCTACAACATTTATGACACTCTCTACCGGCCCAACCGGATCACTACCACCATCCCCTCGGTCGCAGGGGAGGAGGGACTGGCCGGCGCTTACCAATCGAACGTCAAGTACAACGTCGACGGCACCCTCCAGTCGACCGGGTATCCCGCAGCGGGCTCCCTTGCTGCGGACGGTCTCGTCCCCACCTACGACGAGACGCTACGCCCCGTCACGCTGACCGGAACTGGCGGAACCACCTATCTCACCGACACCAAGTACAGCCTCACGGGCAAGCCGCTGCAGTTCACCTACCAGAGCGGTGGCAAGAAGACTCTGGTCAGCAACATTTACCAATGGGGCACTCAGCGCCTGGACAAGGCCCAGGTCGACCGTGAGGACGTGCCGGGCACCGACAAGTCCTCCACGTACGGTTACGACGAGGCCGGCAATGTCACATCCATCAGTGACGTCTCCCGTGACGGCACCGACAACCAGTGCTTCCAGTACGACTACCTCGCACGCCTGACCGAAGCCTGGGCACAGAACACCACCACCTGCGCGACACCCGGAGCATCCGCCCTCGGCGGACCCGCCCCCTACTGGCAGTCCTACACCTACGACCTCAGCGGCAATCGGAAGTCGGAGACGCTCCACGACACGAGCGGCTCGGCAGCGAAGGACATCTACCGCACCTACGCCTACCCCGACACCGGCGCCACCCACCCCCACTTCCTCACCCAGGTCGACACGGCAGGCCCGGACGGCACATCGAGAACCAGCTACACCCCCGACGCCACGGGCAACACCGCTACCCGCACCATCAGCGGAGACAAGCAGACCCTCGAATGGGACGCTGAAGGACACCTGGCCAAGGTCACCGCACCCGACGGCAGCGGCGCCACCAAGACCCTCGCCTCCTACGTCTACGACGCCGACGGCAATCGCCTGGTCGCCCGGACCGCCACCGACACGACTCTCTACCTCGGCGCCACCGAACTAACCCTCACCAAGGGCGCGACCAAAGCGAAGGCCACCCGCTACTACGACCTCGGCGGCGGCAACCAGGCCATCCGCACCGACGACAACAAACTCACCTTCCTCATCGGTGACCACCACGGAACCTCCGAACTCGCCATCGCGGCCACCGACCTGGTCATGAAGCAACGCCGTTCCACACCCTTCGGCGCTTCTCGCGGTACCCCGCCCACCACCTGGCCCGGCCAGAAGGGGTTCGTCGGCGGCACCCAGGACGCCACCACCGGGCTCACTCACCTCGGGGCCCGCGAATACGACCCCGACACCGGCCGCTTCATGAGCGTCGACCCAGTCCTGGATACGGCCGACCCCCAGCAGCTCAACGCGTACAGCTACACCGAGAACAACCCGGTCACCTACAGCGACCCCACGGGCCGTACCAAGTGCGACGTAAACCCTGAACTCTGCGCAGGACACCATGCGACCCCAACTGGCAACAGCGACGGTACAGGCGACAGCGGTAGCAAACCGGGCAGTGACGGGGACACAAGTCCCGAAAAGCCGACTGCCGCAGAACTGATCTCTTATCTGCCTCGTGCCGAGAATGGCTGGGACGGCAGCAGTCTGATGATAAATTGGGTATCGTATGCATACGAAAAGCTTGGAGATTATTGGTATGCGCCTATCGGCGATGGTGACAGAACGGCCATGGCATGCTGGGGGCGCATGGCCTGTCTAAAAGCCGCAGAGCTGTATGGGAACACGCACGACTTGGCTGCGGCCAAAAAAGTCGCTGCAACGTACTGTCTCAATAATCCGAAGAGCTGTGTCGTCGACAGTGGTGCGTACGCCGCCGAGAAAGAAGCCAGTGAGGTAGTTCCAATTCTCCTGAGTGGCGGAGTGGCGGCAATGACGGAGAGGGCCATCGCCAGCGCGGCCGACAAGGGTGCAAAAGCAGCACTGGGGAAGATTCGCAAGGGTGCCGGCTGCAGCTTTAGTCCCAGCACCTTGGTGCTGATGGAAAAAGGCAAGATCAAGCAGATAGATGAAATCAAGCCGGGCGATAAAGTCGAAACGGCTGACCCCTCAAACGGAAGGCATCGCAGCCCCAAGACCGTCACGGCTCAACTCGTTCACCACGACGACGATCTCATAGACCTGAACATCCAGAACCGCCAAGGCGACAACGCTACCCTTCATACGACCTCCAAGCACCCGTTCTGGGATGATACCGCCCACACCTGGGTTCCGGCCGGTAAACTCGCACCAGGCCACACACTCAATACTGTCGCTGGTGAGCACGCCCTGATCATGAGCATCAGTGTTCGGCCCGGCGCAGCCGACATGTACAACCTCACCGTCGAAGGCATGCACACGTACTATGTGCTGGCGGGGAAGACTCCGATCCTCGTTCACAACAGCAACTGTGCTATACCTTCCGCCTCGGAAGCCGCTTTTAAGGCTGCCGAGAATCCTGCGGGTATCTTTGTCAAGAACAAGCATCTCTCGTCCTTTGAGGGGCGCTACGCCAAGTTCAATACAGCCGACGTATCGGAAGCGCAATCGTGGATCGCTGAAGGGCTCAGATCTAGAGGTGCGAGTTTCAAGCCGAACGGCCTGGATGGCACCTTCAAGATGGAAGTGGACATGGGACGTGCCGTCGGAACTAAAGGCCAGACAGGAATCAGGATCATTGTGGCCAACGACGGCAGAGTGATCAACGCATTTCCGTTCAATGTGGGATGATTCGGATGAAGATTCTCTACGGCGCAATCAATGCGAACGACCTGAGAGGGGCGACGATCGCGGACTACCTCGTAAACATTGAGGCCTCGATCAAGGTGGTCGATGGACGTGGCGTGATCTACGAGGAGCCTTATTTCCCCGTGGCGGAGTTGGCGCGTGAGCTTGCCCGTTGGGTTTCGCTGGGTGAGAAGCAAGCTCCGGACTTCCTTTTCGCTTCGCTCTCCTTCGAAGAGCCGGGTGCGGTCCAAATCCTCGGCAGCGGATCAGGCTGGACGGTGGGATCAATGTTCACGCCGGAGTTGAAGAGTTCTCCCGTTTCATGGGGCGAGGTCGCCGCGTGTATCGATGCGTTCGTTACGGATGTGCGGCGAGATGTTCTTGAGCTGGGTATCAGCCCCGACTTCATCGACTCATAGAGGGATGAATAAATGGGCCATTCAGGAGGAATGAGCTTGAGGTAGGAAAGAGATCTTGAGTTCGCACTGGTGAATCTCAGCCCCGTGAGGCATGTGCCTGGCGGGGCTGTGCAAGCTTCTGACGGCAGTAGTTGACGGCAACGTCGGCGGACGCGGGCTGCGCAGCGTGGTGGGTCACCGTTGCCGGGTGGGGTTGCGGAGGGCGTCGCCGAGGAGGCCGATGGCGTCGCGCGGGAGGCGTACGGGGTGGCTGTGACGCCGAATATGGATGTGGTCGAGGTTCCGACGGGCTCGTCCTGTGCCAGGCGGGAGCGGGATGACGCTGACCTTGGACTATGCCCTCAGCGCGGCGACAGGGGATGTCTCCCCGAGAGCTGTTCAGAGTTTCTTTACTTGATCAAGGGCGCCCCGCTGACGCGGGCCGCCGCGGCGCCGGCGGCCGGTGACCGCCGCCCGCTCCTGTCTGCCGCCCCGCTGGCGACGCCCACCGGCCACTCGGCGCGCACGCCCAGCGGATCGAGATCCGGTCGGCAGAGCGGCGAACCCCTGGCGAGCCGGACGGCCGTCCCGTACGCCAGGGCCCGGCGCTGGCTCAGGCCGTGACGGCATGGACAGCGTGGCTGGTGCCGGTGGGGGCTGAGCGAGACACACGTGACGGGTGACTGTCCGGCGCACCCGCCGTCGTGGCTGACGGTCGGCGGCTGAGGCCCGAGCACCTCCATGTGGCCGACTGGATCGTGGACGACCTCACCGAGCGCCTCATGTAGCCATCTAGGTCTAGACCGCTGACGGCAGTAGTGACGGCAACAACCACGCACAACGGTGCACGACAACGAACCTCGACGGACCGTCAAAACCCCGCTCACCTGCGAAAACGCAGGTAGAACAGGGTCGAGTGCCACACGTACTATGTGCTGGCTGGCGAGACGCCGGTGCTGGTTCACAACAGCAACTGCCCGACCGCATCGAAATACGAGGACATCACGAGTCCCGGCGCCCGCATGCCAAACAAATCGACAGACGTGGGTCCCGTGGACTTCGGAAAGAATCTTGAGGCCAATGGGTGGAGCCGCACCGAAAAGGGCCCGAACATCATGTACGAGAAGGATGGGGCAAGGTATTTTCTTCGAGGGAAGGCGAACAGCCACAAGGGGTGGACGGCTGACTACTACAATCCGGGGTCCAAGAAGGCCGACATCAAGATCAGACTGGGTGAGGACTAATGGCAGAGGCAGGTTCGATAGTGGTCGATCGCAACGGCTATCTGGGTGTTCACTCCCGTAGTGCAGCCACCTTCGATCTTGATGCCAGGCTGCCTGGCCAGGTCTTCAAAGGCGGTGTGGAGGGCTCACTGTTCTGTGAGTTCGATGCAGTTCTCACCCCGGAATTCTGGCCGGCGCTCTGCGCGATGGCCCGGTGGCATGGCGACAGTCACGTCGAACTGCTGGTTCTTGAGCCGGATTGCGATGCGTTCTACCGTCCGGAGTATCGGATGTATCCGGCGGTGTCGTTGTCCGTAGGGGCCGACGTGGACGACTACTGGGCGGCGATCGGTCACGAGCCGGACGGTGACATCATGGGGTCGATTGCAATCTCTGCGAACGTCATCGCTGTGACCGGACCTTCCGGAAGATGGGGGTGTTGGGGTGAAAGGGATCCCGAGGTTGCAGTTTTCAGGGGGTTTCCCAACATGGCCGCACGGAATGAATGGCGCGCGCAGTTCGGGCCCTTCCTGGAGGTGTCAGACGCTCTGGAGTCGTATCTCTCGCTGACCTTCGAGGGTCAGACCGTCCCGGACGAGTACGCCGCAACCCTGACTGCCAACTATGGGCCTCCGAGCGGTAGACAGCCGTAACGGCACGGAGCATCCCGCCGATGTTTCGGTAGGATGCTCCGTCGGCATCATGGGAACCAAGGCTCCTCGTCGAGTTCCACGATCCGGCCCAGGTGTTGAGCTCCGCACGGAAGTTCGCTTATGCAAATATGAAGCCCCGTCAGGTGAGTCCTGGCGGGGCTTCTGCGCGGGGTGACGGCAGTAATTGACGGCAACGTCGGGGCGGCGCAGGGTGGCGATTCGGCGCCGTCGCCGTTGGCCATCTCGGTGTTCGTCGGGTCGTTGAGCGCGGTGCTGAGAGTGTCGATGGCGTCGCGCTGGAGGCGGAGTCGGACGTGGGCGTAGACGGTGGCGGTGACGCCGATGTGGGCGTGGCCGAGGAGTTCCTTGATGACGACGAGTTCGACTCCTTGTTCCAGGAGGAGGGTGGCGGTGGAGTGGCGGAGGTCGGCCGTGAGGAGGAGCGTGGTGAAGGTGCGGGTGGGGTTGGTCGGGTCGATCGGCCTGCCCCGTGGCGTGGTGAACACGTACCCGTTGTGCTGCCACTCGGTTCCTGCCGCGTGCCGTTCGCGCTGCTGCTCCTCGTGGTGGTGCTTCAGCGACTGGAGGCAGCGGGCGGGGAGAGCGATGCGGCGCTCGGAAGCCCGGGTTTTGGTGGGCAACGTGGTGAGCCCGCCCGTGTTGGTGCGCTGCAAGGTGCGGCGGATGGCAGCCGTGCTCCGGTCGAGATCGAGATCTTCCCAGCGGAGGCCGAGGAGTTCGCCTTTGCGGAGTCCGGTGTGGAGCGCGAGTTCGAACAGGGCATGGAGCCGGTGTCTGCGCGCGGCTGTGAGGAACTGGCGGGCTTCGTCGGCGGTAAGAGGTTCGAAGCGTCGGGGCCGGGGTGTGCCGGTGCGGACGTTACGGGCGACGTTGCGCGGGATCTCCTCCTCGTGTACAGCGTGCTCCAGGGCGGACTTGAGGACGGAGTGCACGTAGGCCAGGGTCAGCGGTGAGAGCCGCCTCGCGCAGCACTTTCCGGCAACGCAGCAGAGGGGCTCGACACGGGCGGCGTCGAGGCCGCGCGCGCAGCATTGGCAGGTGGTGCGGAGCTGGTTGAGCCAGGTGCGGACGTCCTTGGCGGTGAGTTTGGCGAGCTTCTTCTTACCCAGGCCGGGGATGAGGTACCGGTTCACGCAGGCGGTGTAGCGGGTGTGGGTGTTTTCGCGGAGGTGGTAGGCAGCGACGTTCTCCAGCCAGTACGTCAGGTATGTAGCCACGCTGCCCTGGGCGGAGGGGACCGGGAGGCCGCGGTTGCTGGCGGCGATCTTCTCGGTCAGCTTGGACAGGGCCTCCTTGCGGGTGGTGCCGTAAACGCGGACGCGCTTGCGGGTGTTGCCGGGGGCCAGCGCGTATCCGGCGGCCTCCCAGCGGCTGTCCTTGCGCTGGTAGATGGTTCCGTCGCCGTTGGCGCGTACGCGGCGGGAGGCGGGGGTGTCCCGGGAGGTGGTCATCAGGCGGCTTCCTGTTCGAGGCGGGTGCGGATGAAGTCGGTGAGGGCGTGGGTGGGGATGCGGCGGGCGCGGCCGAGGGTGATCGAGGCGAGTTGGCCGGTGCGGAGCAGGTCGTAGACGGTTGAGCGACCGAGCTGGAGGCGGGCCATCACCTGGGGCACTGTGAGCAGATCCAGTGCCGGTGCCGCCTCGGCGTGGAGGACGGTGGGTGGGGGCGAGGTCATCAGCAGCCTCCTTCGGCCGTGAACTGCCGTTCCATCTCTCTGCGGTGCCAGACGTGGGCGGCGAGGAGGGCTGCGCCGGGGCTGTAGCCCGAGCCGAGGTAGTCCCACTGGCCGACGACGAGCGTGGTGGCCGGGTCGTGCTCGGGCAGGCCGGCATGGGCGTGGGACTGTTCGGTGCGCCAGGTGCGGCGGGCGTCGCGCAGCGCGCCCAGGGTGGTGGAGTAGTGGCGGGACTTGGTGGAGAAGTGGCCCCGGAAGCCGAGCATGTGCGCCCACTTCCAGAGCTTGAGCTCGGCGAACTCGGGTAGCTTGCCCAGCTCCCAGCAGGTGCGGATCATCTGCCGCACGTGCCGGGCGACGGCAGGCCGGGGCAGCGGCCGGGCCTGCCCGGTGCCGTCGCAGGCGGTACACGGGAGCGGCGTTCCGTGGGGCAGGAGGGTGGCGCCGCGTCCCTGGCAGGGGCGGCAGAACAGGGAGCGGTCGAGGGCGCCGGAGGCGTCGGCGGACTTGGTGGCGTACTTCGCGACGTAGGCGGCCACGGCCTGGTCGCTGAGTTCGGCGTCGGTACCGAAAGTGGCGATCTCGCGCACGTCAAGCTGCTGCCCCCAGCCGAGTTCGCGTTCCCCGAGCGCATCAGAGTCGACGGAGATGCGGGCGCGCGGTGCGGCGGCCCTGATGGCGTCGGTGAGCACGGCGGCGGTGGCATGCGAGGGCGGGGGCTGGGCGCTGCAGTCGGGTCCGTCGAGTCGGATCACGGCGTGGAAGTGGACCAGGCCGCGCTTCTGGTACTCGGCGACCTTGGCGAAGGAGACCCGCAGCACGGCGCGGGCGGCCTTCTGGGTGAGGTCCCGCCGGACGGCGAGCTCGCGGCGCAGGTAGGTGGTGAAGCGGGCCCACAAGGCTCCGGCGTGGGCGTTGAAGAGGACCGCGCCCGTGTAGTCGTATGTCGCCGGGGCCAGGGGCGTGCCCAGCAGGGGGTCTGTGGGTTCGTGGCGGGTGCCGCAGCGGCAGGGCCGGGTGTCGGGGCGGTTGTGGACGGGGCCGAAGGAGGGCGCGGTGAGGGTGGCGAAGACGCGGGGATGGGTGCGGACGGTGTCGGGCACGGTCTTGCCGCCGGACAGGCCGGCGCGGATGAGGTGGTACGTGTCGGCGGCGTCCTCTTCCAGCGCCGTCGCGACAACGACCTGTGGGCGCTGCCCGGCGGAGGCATGGACGTCACCGACTTACTGCCCGGCACCGCCGTCCGCGAAGTCAAGGAAGAGACCGGCCTCGACGTCGAGATCACCGGTCTCGTCGGCCTACACCGACCCGAAACACATCGTCGCCTACGCCGACGGCGAGATACGGCGGCAGTTCAACGTCTGCTTCACCGCCCGCATTACCGGCGGCCGACTGGAGATCTCCCACGAATCCACCGAACTCCGCTTCGTGCCGCCCGAGGAAATCGACGAACTGGCCATGCATCACACCCAACGGCTTCGGCTCCGGCACTTCCTGGAGCGACGCGAGAGCCCCTATCTCGGCTGAACCGATGACGGCAGTAGATGACGGCAACTACCCCGCACAACCACGCACCCCACCGGACCAGCAAACCCCGCCTGACCTTATGTACTTCACCAGAAACTTCAAGTCAGAGTGAGAGGACGATTCTGATGCATGTGGAGGATTGCGGGGATCAGGTCGTGATCACGATGCTCAGAGCGGAATTCTTTCTGGTTGAAGCGCTGATGATGGAAGCGCTTGAGACCGGGGATGACCGCGACTTTCAGACGCGCGTAGGGGCGACCAAGGATAAAGTGAGGGCTCTCTTGGATAGCCTGCCGGATCTGCCACTCGGTGGTGGGAGTTAACCGCTGTGATGTGATCGCTCATGCAAATCTAAAGCCCCGGCACCCATGGCTTGGGTTCTAGTGTCTCGTGATCCCGTCAGCATTGCTTGATCTCGTGTGGCTCGTTCTCTTGGTATGGAGCTCTCTGTGGAACAGGCGGCCGAGTTGCGGGAGTTGGTCAACAGTCGGGACGTGCCCGCGGATATAGCGATGCGGGCCCGGATCGTCCTGTGGTCGGGCGAGGGACGTCGGCGCAGGGACATTGCCGAGTTGCTCGGGGTGTCGCTGCCGACGGTGGACCGCTGGAAGACCCGTTATGCCGAGCACGGGCCGGCCGGTCTGGAAGGCGACCGGCCCGGCGGGGCCCGGGAGCAGGTTCCGGCGCGGATTCGGGCTCGGTTGATCGCGCTGACGCGCATGACGCCGCCGGCCGTCACCGGTCTTTCGCATTGGTCCACACGCGAGCTGGCGAAGTATGTGAAGCGGACCGAGAACGCCACCGTGTCCTGGCACTACGTTGCGCGGGTCTGGCGCGAGGAGAATCTCAAGCCGCACCGCAGTGGCACCTTCAAGATTTCGAAGGACTCCGCGTTCGCGGACAAGGTCGCCGATGTCGTCGGCCTCTACCTCGCCCCACCGGGCGGCGCGGTCGTGCTGTCCATCGACGAGAAGACACAGGTCCAGGCGCTGGACCGGACCCAGCCGGTGCTGCCCGTCACCTTCGCGGCCACGGAGAAGCGCACGTACGACTACGTCCGGTACGGCACCACGAACCTGTTCGCCGCCCTCAACGTCGGCACCGGCGAAGTCATCGGTGAGTGCAAGCCGAGCCGGAACGGCAAGAACTTCCTGGCCTTCCTGAAGAAGGCGGTGAAACCGCACGCGGGCAAGGAGATCCACGTCGTTCTGGACAACCTCTCCACCCACACCACGCCGGAGGTGAAGGCATGGCTGGCGAGTAATCCGCACGTCCACTTCCACTTCACCCCCGTCGGGTCTTCCTGGATCAACCAAATCGAGACCTGGTTCGGAATCCTGACCCGCCAGTCAATCCGCCGCGGCACGTTCTCCAGCGTGAACGTCCTGATCAAACAGATCCGCGACTACATCGACTCCTGGAACTCCGAGGCCAAACCGTTCACCTGGACCGCAACTGCCGAAGAGATCCTGACGAAGGTCCGACTCGTCCAGACCAACGTCAAGAAACTCGTCGCAAACAACTCAAAGTGATACAAACGGAATCACGAGACACTAGCCTCGATCGTTCATGAATCCTCGTTGGTGTGCTGACGGGGCTGCCCGGTCGGCCCCGGTCGACCGGCGAAGGTCCGGTGTGCGCCCCCTTTGAGGGACCTGACGTGCGAGCCGTCCACCGCCGCGTCGTCCATGTCGAGCGGGCCGGCCGCCCGGAGTTCGGCAAGGAGCGCCTCGTGGAGGCGGGGCCACACGCCGGCCTCGGTCCAGTCCCCTAGCTGTATTGACCCGTGAGGTTGGGGATGCGGCTGGCGGGTGGTTGGCCTTTGAGCGCGGTGTGTCCGCGGTGGTGATTGTAGATGTGGAGCCATGCGGGGTAGGCGTCGCGTCGTTCGGTCTCGGTGCGGTAGGTCTTGGCGTAGGCCCACTCGTCCAGCAGGGTCCGGGTAGGGTCGGCCGAGCGGCGAGGTCCCTGCTGGCAGGGCCTTTTCCGCTCGGCCTCCCTCCGAACCGGACGGGCCCGTTTCCGAGCATCCGGCTCTCTAGTGACTACTGCGTGAGTGTTGCGTTCGGTTTCCCGGTGTGGATGCGCTCGTGACAGGCACCGCAGACCACGAGAGCCTTGCGCCGGCGCCTGGCCATGAGATTCATCCAATCGGGGGACGGCCCGTCCAGTCAGCTGAGGTCGTTGAGTGACCTGATGTGGTGAACCTCCACCTCACCAGCTTGATCGCAAACCTCGCACCGATTTCCCTGGAGTCGACGGATCAACTCCTTGTGGGGATAGGCGGGACCGGCCAGACGGTCGGTCAACTCCGCCGTCTTCTGCCGCTTGAGGGGAATCCCTCCGAACCGTGCTACCAGTTCCTTTCTGTTGTCCCGTGGCATGCGAGCCTCGAAACAGGTGCGCGGCCCATACGGCGTCTCGATCTTGGCCTTGAAGCGGGCCGCCATCTTCGACACCGTCGAGCCGTGCTTTCGCGCCAAGGTCCGGAGCATTGCTGTCTCCATGACCCAATGCAGCCGGTGAAGCCGAAAGACATCACCAGCCATCAGGTAGTACTGGACGACACCCCGATACTCGATACCGAACTTTCCGACAATGACATGGTCGGACTCGCTCACAAGCGAGTTCTGGCAGGCGGGCTTTCCGCGTGCCAGGAAGGGTGCGGACTTGGCCTTGACTACGGTGGCGGGCACGTGCAGGACGATCGTTCCGTTGAGGGACCGGCGGTTGCGTCGGTCCGTCGCTGACGGTCGCCGTGTACTGCGGTCCGTACTCGCCGTCGAAATCTCATAGCCGAGGAATCGAGCCCTGCCTGTGCGGGCATGGGTGATCAGCGTTTTCTCCTGCGACAGCTCCAGCTTGAGGTCTTCACGCAAGAATGTCGCCAGACGCCGTTTGATTTCTTCGGCTTCGGCCTTCGGTCCGACAAACCCAAGAAGGGTGTCGTCCGCGTAGCGCACGTATCGCAGTCTCCGATAGTCAGGATCGTTGGGGTCCTGGCTGGGGAGACGGTGCAACCGCTTGTAGAGAGACCGTGCCTCGGTGCGGTCGCCTCTTCGGCGGGCACGTGCGATCGCCGATTCCACCCGCCGGTACTCCGTACTGCGTGCACGGAGGTTTCCTCGGGTGTATTCCGGGATCAGTGTCTGCTCGACGTAGGTGTCCAGCTTGTGCAGGTAGATATTGGACAGGACAGGTGAGGTTACGCCGCCTTGCGGAGCTCCGCTCAGCGTCGCGTGCCAGATCCAGTCCTCCAGGTATCCGGCCGTCAGCATGTTCCGCACCAGCCGCAGGAACCGGCTGTCGTGGACCTTCTCGCCCAGAGTTCGGAGCATGACCTCGTGGTCGAGGCTTCCGAAGCAGTCGGCGATGTCGCCCTCGATGAACCAGGTCGTCCCCGTCCAGGTGTTGGCCACTTCGCGTAGCGCGGTGTGGCAGCCTTTTCGAGGACGGAATCCGTGGGACCGGCCGGAGAATACCGGCTTGTAATACGCCTCCAGCAGGAGTCGTACCACTTCGCCGACCAATTTATCCGACCAGGTAGGCAAGCCGAGAGGCCGAGTCTTCCCGCTCTGTTTCTTCGGGATATAGACGCGTCTCGCGGGGCGGAACCGATAGCGCTCGTGGCGCATCGCATCAATGATGCGGTCAATCCGTCCCGTTGACATACCGTCCACGGTCTCCTGCGTGGCCCCTGGCGTCATCGCCCCCTTGTTGGAGTAGATTCGGCCGTAGGCCAGTAGATACAACTGCGGATTGAACATCTGTCGATACAGTTCCCCGCACGGCAGACCGCGCCTGCCGCGCTCACGCAGGACACCCAGCACCGTTTCGGCGTTCTGCATTTCGCATACCTCCCGACTTCGGGTGTCCGATCACCTGGCCCCCTTCGCCCGATGTGGACGGCTTTCCCGTCCTCCTTGGCCGGTCGTGACTCCGGCGACTACTACGGGGCCTCCGTCACCATGGGGCTCGCGCCCGTTAGGCGATCCCACGTTCGTCTCTGTCGCACGTCATAGCGCGACTTAGGCGCCCCACTCATCTCCTTGAATGTCCTCACTGGACATCGCTCCTGGCCCCGAGAGTTGCGGAGTCCGTTCAACGCGAACTCCGCAGGGCTGGCGCCGGTTTCTGTCGTCTTTCCGGCGGATGTGAACTTCCATCTCCTGGAGATTGGGATTCAGGCAGTCAAGCCTTCGCCATATCACGCGGGCCTCCCAGCACACCGTCCCTGACGCCTGGACCCGGCTGCTGGTTTCCTGGCATGCTCTGGTCCCCTTCACCTTTCGGATTCAGGTAAGCCATTAGGCCCAGGAACCTCCTCTCGATTTCCTCCCGGCTATGCCGGGGATACGACAGAGCGCCTCGTGGCGCACTTGAAGCGTTCGACTTTCCCGTTGGTCTGGGGCCGGTAGGGCCGGGTGCGCTTGTGTGAAATGCCGTGTGCGGCAAGGGTGTCGCGCCAGTGGTGGGATTTGTAGCGGGCGCCGTTGTCGGTCAGGACGCGCTGGACGGTGATTCCCGCGGCGGTGAAGAAGGCGTGGGCCCGCTGCCAGAAGGCGGCGGCGGTTTCCTTCTTCTCGTCGGTGAGGATCTCGCTGTAGGCGAGGCGGGAGTGGTCGTCGACCGCGTTGTGCAGGTAGCTCATGCCGGCCTTGGCGCGGTTCTTGCGGCCCGGCCTGCCGGCCGAGGACTTTGTGGCCGCCGCCGTCGGGGATGTTGCCGGGTTTCTTGATGTCGACGTGGACCAGGTCGCCGGGGGCGTCGTGTTCGTAGCGCCGTATCGGGCGGCTGGTGGCCCGGTCGAGGTGGGCGAGGCGGGCGATGCCGT
>NZ_JARBAE010000024.1:0-112954 GCF_033795305.1 Streptomyces sp. AK02-01A | reverse complement strand
GTCCGGCGAGACCGGCTCGCCGGAGACACCGACGGACTCCGCGTCCGCGTCCTCCTCGCAGAACACGGTCGGCTGAGACGCCGGCACCGTAAGGGCCACGGACACGGCTGTGGCGCTCCGCCCGGGATCCGGAAGGAGCGCCACAGCCATACGTGTCACCACGCGGTTTACGGCTCGAACTTGTAGCCCAGGCCACGCACCGTCACCAGATACCGCGGCGCGCCCGGGTCCGGCTCGATCTTGGCGCGAAGTCGCTTGACGTGGACGTCCAGGGTCTTGGTGTCACCGACGTAGTCGGCGCCCCACACCCGGTCGATGAGCTGCATACGGGTCAGCACACGGCCCGCGTTGCGCAGCAGCATCTCCAGCAGGTCGAACTCCTTGAGCGGCAGGTCGACCTTGCCGCCGGAGACCGTGACGACATGGCGGTCCACGTCCATCCGGACGGGACCGGCCTCCAGCGCGGCCGGAGTGACCTCTTCCGGCTCGCCCCGGCGGCGCAGGACCGCGCGGATGCGGGCGACGAGCTCCCGCGAGGAGAACGGCTTGGTCACATAGTCGTCGGCCCCTATCTCCAGGCCGACGACCTTGTCGATCTCGCTGTCCTTGGCGGTGACCATGATCACCGGAACATTGGACCTGCCGCGAAGCTGACGGCAGACCTCGGTACCCGGCAGACCGGGCAGCATCAGGTCGAGGAGGACGAGGTCGGCGCCGTTGCGTTCGAACTCGTCGAGCCCCGCGGGCCCGGTGGTCGCGATCGCGACCTCGAAGCCCTCCTTGCGGAGCATGTAGGAAAGGGCGTCGCTGAAGGATTCCTCATCCTCGACGACGAGCACTCGGGTCACGGAAGGACCTCCGGGGCAGGAATCACGGTCGGTTGATCAAGCGCGAAGCTTGTGTCGTAGGGCCGGTCGTCTTCGTCCGGGCCGATGGATGTGCGATCCCGTACGGCGCCCGCCTCGGGGAGCCTCAGGGTGAAGGTGGAGCCCTGACCCTCGGAGCTCCACACAGTGACTTCCCCGCCGTGCGAGGCCGCCACATGCTTGACGATGGCGAGGCCGAGCCCCGTACCGCCGGTGGCCCGGGAGCGAGCCGGATCGACGCGGTAGAAGCGCTCGAAGACCCGCTCTCGGTCCTTCTCGGAGATGCCGATGCCCTGGTCGGTCACGGCTATCTCGATCAGGTCCCCGCCGGGAGCGGGGACTCGGTGTGCGGCGATGCCGACGCGCGTGCGGGCCGGAGAGTAGTTGACCGCGTTCTCCACGAGGTTACCGAGCGCGGCTGCGAGCTGGCCACGGTTGCCCCAGACATACAGGTCGACCGTGCCGCCCGCGGCCATGTTGATCTGCTTGGTGGACGCCGCGTGCCGGGACCGGTCTATGGCCTCGTCGACGAGTTCGTCCACGCGTACGGGCTCGGCGTCCTCCAGCGGGTCGTCGTTCTGTACCCGGGAGAGATCGATGAGTTCCTGTACGAGATTGGTGAGCCGGGTCGCCTCGATCTGCATCCGGCCGGCGAAGCGGGTGACCGCCTCGGGGTCGTCGGAGGCGTCCATCACGGCCTCGGAGAGCAGGGAGAGCGCACCGGTGGGCGTCTTGAGTTCGTGGCTGACATTGGCGACGAAGTCGCGCCGTACCGCTTCGATACGGCGCGCCTCGGTGAGGTCTTCGACCAGGAGCAGGACCAGGCGGGAGCCGAGCGGAGCGACCCGGGCGGAGACGGCGAGGGCCTCGCCGCGGCCGGTACCGCGGCGCGGGAGGTCCAGCTCCACCTGTCGTATCTCGCCGTCCCGGCGAGTGTCGCGAGCCATGTGCAGCATCGGCTCGACCGCGAGCTTGCCGCCTCTGACCAGGCCCAGTGCGTAGGCGGCGGAGCTGGCCTTCACCACGGAGTCGCTCTCGTCGAGAACGACCGCCGAGGAGCGGAGCACGGAAAGCACGGTGTCGACGCCCGGGGGCAGCACGGCATCCGTATGCAGGGAGGTACGGGTGGGCCTCGCCTGGTCGCGTTCACTCCAGCGAAACGCCAGCATGGCGATCACGCCGGTACACACCCCGGCGATCGCTGCCAATGCGGCGACCGCCGCGTTCACGTCCATGAGCCCAGGTTATGCGCGGTCAAGGACACTCTCCCAGCCGTCAAGGTGTCTCCTCCGACACTCGTCGCCCAGAGTTCACTGAGGAGAAAGTGCCGGTTCACTTGGGAGGGAGGCGCAGGACGCGTGCTCGACAGAACGTGGGAACGTGGGGCCACAGCCTCGGCCCAGGCCCCGGCACCGGCAGGAACGTCAAGAGGTCAAGAGAGGGACATCCCATGCGGGACGCGTACCACGAGGAACTGGACTCGATAAGCGAGGACCTGGTCGAGATGGCCCGGCTGGTCGGTTCCGCCATCGGGCGTGCCACGACCGCCATGCTCGACGCCGACCTGAAGCTCGCCGAGAGCGTGATCGCGGCGGACGACAAGGTCGACCAGCTCCAGCACGACCTGGAGGCGCGGGCCATCGCGCTGCTGGCGCGGCAGCAGCCGGTCGCGACCGATCTGCGGATCGTGGTGACGTCCCTGCGGATGAGCGCCGATCTGGAGCGCGCGGGCGACCTCGCCCAGCATGTCGCGAAGCAGGCCCGGCTCCGCTTCCCGGAGTCGCCCGTGCCGCACGATCTGCACACGACGCTCCTGGAGATGGGGCAGCTCGCCCAGCGTCTGATGGCGAAGGCCGCCGAGGTCATCATCACCAAGGATGTCGATCTGGCGCTCCAGCTTGAGCAGGACGACGACGACATGGACCTGCTGCACCGCACGCTGTTCCAGCACCTGATGGACGACCGCTGGAAGCACGGCATCGAGACCGCGGTGGATGTGACGCTGCTGGGCCGCTATTACGAGCGCTTCGCCGACCACGCGGTGTCGGTCGCCAAGCGGGTCGTCTATCTGGTGACCGGCGAGCACGCCGACGAGATCCAGTCCGTGGAGACCCCGGTCGAAGGAGCCTGAGCGGGCCGGTACCGGAAGGCGCCGAAAAGGGCGCGGGGCCGGCCCGCGCCGCGGGACGTCGAAGGGGCGCGAGGGGCGTATCGCGGCGGTTGCCCGTATGCGCCGTTGATGCGCCCGCCTCAGTGGGCATGCAATGGGCAGCGGCGACACCGTTGTACGCCTTTGAGGAGGATCCCATGGCCGATTCCCCTACGACCGACCCCCAGCAGGAAGCGCCTGTCGAACTGACGCACCTGCCCGTCCTCGGCGCCTGCGGCTGCGGTTCGGGCTGCGGCTGCGGCTGCCAGTCGGGCGCGCCGTGCCAGTGCGGAAGCTGCTCGGGCTGACGCGCCGCGCTACGGACACCACCGCACACGCACGCGGAAGAGCTCCGTCCGAAAGCCTGGACGGAGCTCTTCCGTGTGGCGTACGGCGAGAGGCGAGGCGGCTTCTTGCGCCGGGTCTTGCCCGGGTCTCACTGAGCTGGGCCTACGCGCTGACAGGCAACGCACGCGCTCGCTCGCGCGCTTGGGCCCTCAGCTCCTTCAGTCGGCTGTGGAACGCATTGTGACGGTTCTGGTCGAGGTTCAGCGGTAGGTCGATTTCAGAGATGAGCCTGGACTCCAGGGCCCACGGCTCCTCCCGCTCGCCCGAGGGCCGGACGGTTGTCGCCGCCGATCACGGCTCCGCCCTCGCGGCCCCGTACGGCCCAGACTTACCGGCTGGGGTGCCCCTTGCCCAGCGAGGCACCAAACAACTTGCCACCTCGCGAACCGCTCTTGCGCAGCTCAGGCCGGGTCTCATGGGTAGCTGAGCGGTCGTTGCTGGTCGTCGTTGGCCCCTGTTGAGCGGCCTCGGACGGCCCAGGGACGGCCCAGCGGCTGACCGCTGTGTCATGACGACACCGCCTTCGGATGAGCCTTCAGCCGGTACTGCTCACCGGCGGGATTCCAGAGCGCTGATGAGGGCGTCGGCCACGATGGCCGGATCAGTCAGCAGCGCCATGTGATTGCCCGGGATGACCGCGGGCTCGACGCCCAGCCGAGCCGCGAACTCGGCGCTGGGCCGGGCCAGGGCAATGTCGTCGGCGCACTGCACATAAGCCGCGTCCAGCCCGATCTTCGTGACCGGGGGCACGTCGAGGCTGTCCGTCATATAACCGCCCGGCTGCGGCAGCAGCAGTTGGCTGACAAGCTTCTGGAGCGGCGCGGGGTCTCCGGGCATGAGCACGCCCTGGACCGCGTCGAGGCCGACGGGGACGGTGCCGTCGGGAGTCGCTGCGATAGCCTGCCGCATCATCGCGGCGTACTGCTCGTTCTCATCGATCATCGGCGTGCCCTGCTCCGGGACCACCGCGGCGAAGTAGATCACCTTTGCGACGCGGCCCGCGAGCCGGTGGGCCGCGCCGGTGACCGGGTATCCGCCCCAGCTGTGGCAGACCAGGACAACATCGGTGAGATCGCGGCTCTCGACTTCGCTCACCACGTGGTCGACCGCGTCGGCCAGCCGGAGCCCGGCCGGCGAGCCGTCGTAGGTCAGTCCGGGCATGCTCAGCGCCAGAGTCGGGTAGCCGCGCTCGGTGAGTTGGCGAGCCACCGGGTACCAGCTCCAGTCCCCCAGCCATGCGCCGGGAACGAGGACGAAGGTTTGCGTGGTTTGCGTGGTTTGCGTGGGCTTGCTGGCAGTCAAGTCAGACTCTCTGTCTCTTACGACGGGCGCCCTGGGCAGGGGAACGGCGTGCGCTGCCCGAGGCGCTCCGGTGTCGATGGGGATGGTGCGCTCGCCTCACCGCAAATTACGGTCCGGTCGGGTTATCGAGCGTCACCCGATCCGGGTGATAACGCGCCGGCGCTCGCCGACGGGTACGTCCTTGAGAACCGCTCAGCGGGTGCCGGGCGCAAGCAGGCCCAGGTCGCGGGCTCGGGCGACGGCCTCGGCGCGGCGGTGGGCGCCGAGCTTGGCGTACAAGTGGCGTATGTGCACTTTGACGGTGTTGGGCGAAACATTCAGCTGGCCGGCGATGTCCGGCGTGGTCAGGTTGGTCGGCAGGTAGCGCAGTACCCGCAGCTCGCTTCGGCTCAGCGGCTCGGCGAGCGGCCGCCCGGCGGTCGACGGCGCGGGCTGGTGACCGGCGAGCAGGCCGAGGATCTCGGCGATCAGGGCGGCGTGGGCGGTGCGGTGCCCGGGGAGGCTCTCCAGCAGACCCGGCACCGGGTGCAGCAGGAACCAGAGCAGCACTCCGTCGGGTTCGGCCAGGTCCAGCGCGCGCTCCAGGGCTCCGGCGGCGGCGCGGGGATCACCGAGCGCGGCACGGGCGATCGCCTCCAGCAGGAACGCCTGGGCCAGCCAGCCCTGCCAGGGCAGCTGCGCGGAGCCGTCGAGCACCGGCGCGAGCGCGGCGACCGCCGCCTGCGGATCGTCTTGGGCAAGCCGCAGAGTTGCCAGGCCCAGACGCATCTGCCCGCCATCGCGGTCCTGGTCGGAGAGACCGGCCAGGACCTGCTCGGCGCGGTCGGTCTCACCGAGGCGGACAAGGGTCTGCACGAGGAAGGACCGGTTCCCGTGGACCATCAGGTTCGGTTCGGTCAGGCGCTCGGCCACCTGGTCGGCGGCTTGGAAGGCGGCCAGCGCGTCGGCGTCCCGGCCGCGCGCCAGCGCCAGCACTCCGCGCAGGGAGCGGATCGCCAGCGCGTCCGCGGGCTCGGTCTCCGCCCGGAGGGTGCGCTCGGCCTGCCGCATCCAAGGTTCGCCCTCCTCCGGCCGCCCCTGCCAGGCCAGGATGGTCCCGACGTTCATGCTCGCCAGGCCGAAGGCCGGCCCCTCGGCCCAGCCGTGCCGTTCGGCCAGCTCGGCCGCCTGCCTGCTGTGCTCCAGTGCCAACGGGACCGACCGGAAGAACTCAAGATTCGCCTGGTAGACAAGGCCGGTGAACTCCAGGTAAGGCCGCCCGATCCGGCGCGCGAGCGCGACGCCCTGCTCCAGGTGCCGCACGGCCTCCTGGAACCTGGCCATCCAGAACTCGGTGCTGCCCAGGCTGATCAGCGCCAGCGCGCGCAATTCCTCGCCCAGGCCGGGCTGCGTCGTCTCGGCCGCCTCCGCCGCGTCCTGCAGCCGCTGCGCCTGCTCGGTCACCGCCGCCAGGCTCCCGTGCCAGCGGGCGATCAGCAGCCGGACGATCCCCACCAGCAGCCGCGCCTGCCCCAGCCGACCCTCCGACGCCGGCGCCCGCTCCGCCAGGCACAGGTATCGTTCCGCCGCCGCCGGCGACCCGCCGGCCAGCTCGTCGGCCGCGGCCACCGCCGCCAGCTCCGCGTCCGCCGTGCGGGACTCGGTGGGGAATCCGGCGAGCAGCCCGTGGATGACGGCGGTCTTCCCGTCCAGGTACAGGCCGGGCCACTGGTCGGCGAGCAGCCTGGCAGCCGGCCCCCAGTCCCGCGCGGCCTGGGCGTGCCGAATCGCCTCCACCGCCATGCCCCGGCCCGCCAGCCAGTCGGCGGCGGCCCGGTGCAGTGCGGCGACCTCGCCGGGGCGGGTGCGCCGCAGTTGTAGCCGCAGCAGGTCCGCGAACAGTTGGTGATAGCGGAACCAGGTCCGCGAGGTGTCCAGCGAGACCACGAACGCGTTCGCGGCCACCAGGTCCTGCAGCACCCGCTCTCCGCCCTCGCCCCCGGTCAGCAGGTTCGCGAGCTCGCCGTTGACCCGCTCCAGGATGCTGGTGCGCAGCAGCAGCCCCCGCACCTGCTCGCTCTGCCGATCCAGCACCTCGGCCAACAGGTACTCGGCCACCGTCCGCTCACTGCCGGAGAACTCGGCCGCCAGCCGGTGGTCCGGATCCGCGTGCCCCGCCAGGGACAGCGCGGCCAGCCGCAGCCCCGCTGCCCAGCCCTCGGTCCGCTCGTGGAGCACTGCGACCGCAGGCCCGGGCAGTGCCAGCCCGGCCGCTCTGAACAGCTCCTCGGTTTCGGCCAGGGTGAACCGCAGATCCGGATCGCGGATCTCGGCGAGCTCGCCTTCCAGCCGCAGTTGGTGCAGGCCCAGGCGCACGTCGTGCCGCGTGGCCAACACGAAACGCAGTTGAGGCGACGCCCGCATGATGAACAGTTGCAGTTGTCGCAGCGCCTCCGGGTCCAGCTCGTGCACGTCGTCGATCACCAGGTAGTTCCGGTCCCGCAGCGGGGCCAGGTCCGCGAGCAGCCGCTCCACGATCGTCCACCCGTCCAGGTCCGGAGCCGCCGTGAGGGTCCCGACCAGCGCCGAGCCCGCCGTAGTCCGGCGCAGCGCGTCCACGACGCCAAGCCAGAAGCGCTGCGGATCCCGTTCATCCCGCCGCACCGGCACCCACGCCGCGTATTCGGCCAGGCCCGCCTCGGACAGCCACGATCGCAGCAGCATCGTTTTGCCGCTCCCCGCCGACGCCGACACCGCTGTCACCCGGGCCGCCCCGCCCAGCCGCCCGAACAGCGCCGGGCGAGCAACCACACCTCCCGCACCGATACCAGCTACTCGCGCGGATGCGGCACCTGTCTCGCTGGATCTCACAGCGCCGATTTTCCCATGAACCCGCGCTGTGCCCCGGACACCATCGGCCTCGCCAGGTCCGCTACGTCCTCGGCTCCGCCGGCCTCCCGCCGACAACTCCTCGTCCGCCGCGACAGCCGCCACGCGACCCGCTGCCCTGCCCGCGCCACCACGCGAAAAGCCCTCTGCCGCGCGGAGAACCGCGGGCAGAGGGCCTTCTCCGTGCTGGTCGCGCTGGTTGCTACTTCTTGCCCTGGTTCTTGACGGCCTCGATGGCGGCCGCCGCCGCGTCCGCGTCCAGGTAGGTGCCGCCCGGCTTGACCGGGTGGAAGTCGGCGTCCAGGTCGTAGACGAGCGGGATGCCGGTCGGGATGTTGAGGCCCGCGATGTCGGCGTCGGAGACGCCGTCCAGGTGCTTGACCAGCGCACGCAGGCTGTTGCCGTGGGCTGCGACCAGGACCGTGCGGCCGGTCAGCAGGTCCGGGACGATCGAGTCGTACCAGTACGGCAGCATCCGCTCGACGACGTCCTTGAGGCACTCCGTGCGCGGACGCAGCTCGCTCGGGATCGTGGCGTAGCGCGGGTCGTCGCTCTGCGAGAACTCCGCGCCGTCCTCCAGCGGCGGCGGCGGAGTGTCGTACGAGCGGCGCCACAGCATGAACTGCTCCTCGCCGAACTCCGCGAGCGTCTGCGCCTTGTCCTTGCCCTGGAGCGCGCCGTAGTGGCGCTCGTTCAGCCGCCAGGAGCGGTGGACCGGGATCCAGTGGCGGTCGGCGGCCTCCAGCGCGAGCTGCGCGGTGCGGATGGCGCGCTTCTGCACGGAGGTGTGCAGCACGTCGGGCAGCAGGCCGGCGTCCTTGAGCAGCTCACCGCCGCGGACTGCCTCCTTCTCGCCCTTGTCGGTGAGGTTGACGTCCACCCAGCCGGTGAACAGATTCTTCGCGTTCCATTCGCTCTCGCCATGGCGGAGGAGGATCAGCTTGTACGGTGCGTCGGCCATGAGCCAGAGCCTAATGGACCCGCCTCACGCGGGTGCGTCGGCCATGGGACAGCTCCTGACCGGCTCGTCCACCAGGCCCTGACGGCAATTGACTGGCGCCCGCCACACGACCACCCGTAAGGTGCCTGTGGCCATCTGACCACTTACCGAAGCCGCCACGGGGGATACGCATGTCTGTCGCCGGTCTGAGACGCGCCGCGAGCGAGAGCGTCTCGGGACTGCCCCGGGAGTTCTGGTGGCTGTGGACGAGCACTCTGGTCAACCGGCTGGGAGCGTTCGTCGCCACCTTCATGGCGCTGTATCTCACTCTCGACCAGGGCTACTCGGCCTCGTACGCGGGCCTGGTGGCGTCGCTCCACGGCCTCGGCGGAGTGGTCTCCTCGCTCGGCGCGGGCGTGATGGCCGACCGGCTGGGCCGCCGGCCCACGATGCTGATCGCGCAGTCGTCGACGGCCGCTTCGGTGGCGCTGCTCGGTTTCATGCGCGATCCGGCGGCGATCGCGGCGGTGGCGTTCCTGGTCGGTATGGCCTCGAACGCGTCACGCCCGGCGGTCCAGGCGATGATGGCGGACATCGTCAGGCCCGAGGACCGGGTGCGGGCGTTCTCGCTCAACTACTGGGCGGTCAATCTGGGCTTCGCGGTCTCATCGGTTGCGGCGGGCCTCATCGCGCAGCACAGCTATCTCGCCGGTTTCCTGGGCGAGGCCGCGATGACGCTGTTCTGCGCCGTGCTGGTCTTCCTGAAGGTGCCCGAGTCCCGGCCCGAGCGCGCGAAGGCCACACCGGAGAAGCCCGCGGCGGCGGAGGCCGTACTGGGGACGGTCCTGCGGGACGGCCGCTTCATGAGCGTCGTCGCCCTGTCCTTCGTGGTCTCGCTGATCTTCCAGCAGGGGTACGTCGGTCTGCCGGTGGCGATGGGCAGAGACGGGTTCAGCAGCGCCGACTTCGGCATGGCCATAGCCGTCAACGGTTTTCTGATCGTGGTGTTGCAGATCCCGGTCACCCGCTTCCTCCAGCGCCGCGACCCGCGCCGGCTGCTGATCATCTCGTCGGTGCTCGCCGGTTACGGCTTCGGACTGACGGCGTTCGCCGGGTCGATCGCCGTCTACATCCTGACCATCTGCGTCTGGACACTGGCCGAGATCGTCAACGCCCCGACGCAGACAGGACTGGTGGTACGGCTCTCTCCCGTACACGGCCGGGGCCGCTACCAGGGCATGTACACCATGTCCTGGTCGGTGGCGGCCCTGGTCGCGCCGCTGATGTCCGGTTTTGTCATCGACCGCTTCGGCGCGGAGTGGCTGTGGGGCGCCTGCGCCGTACTGGGTACGGCGGCGGGCCTCGGGTACTGGCTGCTGATGCGGGGCCTGTCGGAGTCCGAGCCGGAGCCGAAGCCGGAGCCGGAGCCGAAGTCCCTGGCTGGGCCGGAGTCGGCTGCACGGACGGACGCGGCGGGCTTCCGCTGATCGGAGCGGTCCTGCCCGCGCGGCTGCCGCTCACCGCGCGGTCAGCGCAAGCGCTGACCGTCCCTCATGACCGCCGCCATGTAAACGAACGACGTTCAGGACCGCGTCTGGAATGAGCGTGCCCTGCACCATGGCGCGGAGGAAGAGCCGGGTACGGAGGGCCGGTTCGGCGTGGCGGACAGCGGACCGGTTCAGCCCGAAGCGCGCTCGGTCAGATGTGCGAACGCGTCCAGGTTCCGAGTCGACTCGCCCCGGGACACCCGCCAGGCGTACTCCTTGCGGATCGCGCTCGCGAAACCCAGCTCCAGCAGCGTGTTGAAGGAACCGTCCGCCGCTTCGAGGACCGAGCCGAGCAGCCGGTCGATCTCCTCCTCGGTGACGGCCGACAGCGGGAGTTTGCCGGTCAGATAGATGTCGCCGAGGCGGTCGACCGCGTAACTCACGCCGTACAGCTTGAGATTGCGCTCCAGCAGCCAGCGGTGGACAGCCTCGGCGTTCTCGTCGGGATGCCGGATCACAAAGGCGTTGACGGAGAGCGCGTGCCGGCCGACGAGAAGAGAGCAGGTGGTGGACAGCTTGCGGGTGCCGGGCAGGGTGACGACGTACGAGCCCGCTTCCGGACTCTCCCACTCCAGCCCGGCGTCCTTCAGTGTCCGCTCGACGACCCGCGCGGCGCCCGCGTCCCGAGCCGAGGCCCGGGTGTTGTCGCCAGTGCCCTGTACATCAGCCATGGTGCGAGGGTACGCGGCGGCGGTGAGCGCGCACGGCCGCCGTGTAGACGTCCGCCGTCGCCGAGGCCGCCGCGTCCCAGCCGAAGGACTGCGCGTGGCGCGAGGCCGCCTCACCCATCCGGTTGACCAGCTCCGGATGGTCGAGAAAGACGCGCAGCACCCGTGCGTACGCCGCCGGGTCATGGCCGGTGACCAGAAAGCCGGTCGTCCCGTCCCGCACCGCCACCGGAAGACCGCCCACCGCGGCGGCCACCACCGGCGTGCCCGCCGCCTGGGCCTCTATCGCGACCAGGCCGAAGGATTCGCTGTACGAGGGCATGACCAGCACGGATGCCGCGCGGAACCAGTCGGCGAGCCGGTCCTGGCCGACCGGCGGCCGGAACCGGACCACATCGGCGATGCCGAGACGCGCCGCGAGCTTCTGCAGCCCTTCCGGCCTGGCCAGACCGCTGCCGCTCGGACCGCCGACGACCGGCACGACGACCTTCGTACGCAGCGAGGGATCCTGCTCCAGCAGTACGGCCACGGCACGCAGCAGCACGTCGGGCGCCTTCAGCGGCTGGATACGGCCCGCGAAGAGCGGAATGAACGCGTCCTGCGGCAGCCCGAGGCGGGCGCGGGCGGCGGCGCGGCCGTCCGCCGGAGAGAAACAGTCCAGATTGACGCCGGGATGGACCACGGCCGCCTTGGCCGGATCGGCGTCGTAGAAGCGGACGAGCTCGTCGGCCTCCTCCGCCGTATTGGCGATCAGCCGGTCCGCGGCGCGCACGATCTGGGTCTCGCCGATGACGCGGGCAGCGGGCTCGGGAGTGTCGTCCTCGGCCAGCGCGGCGTTCTTCACCTTCGCCATGGTGTGCATGGCGTGGACGAGCGGGACGCCCCAGCGCTCGGAGGCGAGCCAGCCGACATGCCCGGACAGCCAGTAGTGCGAGTGGACGAGGTCGTAGTAGCCGGGCCGGTGACCGGCCCACGCCTGCATCACGCCGTGGACGAAGGCGCAGAGCTGCGCCGGCAGTTCCTCCTTGGCCAGGCCCTCGTAGGGACCGGCGTCCACATGCCGCACGAGCACGCCGGGCGCGAGCTCCACGGCGGGCGGCAGTCCGCCGGCGGTGGAGCGCGTGAAGATCTCCACCTCGATGTCGATGTCCGCGAGCCGTTTCGCCAGCTCGACGATATAGACGTTCATACCGCCCGCGTCGCCCGTGCCCGGCTGGTGCAGCGGGGAGGTGTGGACGCTGAGCATGGCGATCCGCCGGGGCCGACGAGGCTGACCGGGGAGCCGGAGACGGGGTGGACCTACCAACGTGCCTGCGATACGGGACACGTACTGGCTCACGTCCACGGTCCTCTCGCTCGGAGCTCGGAGCACGACAAAACGAGGGTGTACTCGCCCTCCGAAGCCCTCTAACAGTGCGGTGCGCTCCTTCATTCCGCTTTGCCAAATCATTACCGCCACGGCTCAACCCCCGGCCCGTCGGCCAGGGCCCTCGCCGCTTTCACCGGCCCGCCGGAGTCACCAGGGCTCTCGCACTCCGGGACCGTCGCTCTCTCCAGGCTCGTTACGCTCACCTCATGGTGTCCGCGTCTCCTTCGTCCCGCCAGGCGGCCCGCTCGGCGGGACAGCCGCTCTCCCGCCCGGTGGGCACGGCGACCCGTGGCACCACCCATCAGAACCGGCTCCGCCGCATGGACCGCTGGATCACCGCCGTCCATGGGCCCGCGCTGCGCCGTCACACCGATCCCGTCGTGGTGGACCTCGGATACGGCGCCGCTCCCTGGACCGCCGTGGAGCTGCTGCGGCGGCTGCGCACGGCGGAGCCGCGTACCGAAGTCGTCGGCATCGAGATCGATCCGGCCCGGGTCGCGGCGGCGAAGCCGTACGAGCGGGACGGACTCCGCTTCCGGCACGGCGGCTTCGAGATCCCGCTGGCCGACGGGCGGCGGCCGGTGCTCATCCGCGCGGCGAATGTGCTGCGGCAGTACGAGGAGGACGAGGTCGCCGCGGTCTGGGCGCGGCTGTGCGCCCGCCTCGCGCCCGGCGGACTGCTGGTGGAAGGGACGTGCGACGAGATCGGCCGGCGGCATGTGTGGGTCGCGCTCGGCCCGGAGGGACCGCGGACGGTCACCTTCGCGGCGCGGCTCGGCTCTCTCGGCCGGCCCTCCGATCTGGCGGAACGGCTGCCCAAGGCGCTGATCCACCGCAATGTGCCGGGTGAGCCGGTCCACGCGTTTCTGCGGGACTTCGACCGGGCGTGGGCGGCGGCCGCTCCGTACGCGTCGCTGGGCGCGCGGCAGCGCTGGATCAGAGCCGTACGGGATCTCGGGACCGACTGGCCGCTCATGGACGATCCGAGGCGCCGGCGACAGGGCGAGGTGACGGTGAACTGGGCCGCGCTCGCGCCGCGTTCCGGCCGGAGCGGTCAGGTGTGACCACGGGCACACGGCCATGGGAACGCCGCCGGGCGGCCGTTCGTCCTACGTAAGAGGTGGGACCTGTGAGGTTCCGCCTCGCTCTGTCGTTTTGGCGTAGGACATGGCACGATCGCGGCGACGACAGGTAATTGCTGACACTAAGTCAGTTATGTCCACCGCCGGTCGGCTTGGAGGGGAGCTCGTGAACCGTCGCCGCTGTGCCGCTGCCGCGATCACCGTGGTCTGCGCGCTCGCCGTGCTGGCCTCGCCGGATGTGATGAACCAGGCGTACGCGGCTCCCGTCCCGCCGCCCGTGTCGTCCTCACCGCCGGCCGTCCCGCCGCCTCCGGTCGAACTCCCGCCCGGAGTCCGGCCGCCCGCCGCCTCCGGCGAGAAGTCCCTCGAAGACATACGCCTGGAGATAGACGGCCTCTATCAGAAGGCCGCCGCCGCGACCGACGCGTACAACCTCGCCGAGGAGCAAGCCGCCAAGCAGTCCGCCGAAGTCGTCTCGCTCGCCGAGGAGATCGTGCGCGGCCAGCTCCGTATCGACGAGCTGAAGGAGCGCGCCGGCGCCGCCGCGCGCGCCCAGTACCGCGGCGGCGGACTGCCGCCCGAGGCACAGTTGATGCTCACCGACGATCCGCAGCTCTTCCTGGACGGCGCCGGCCGGATCCAGGAAGCCCAGAAGGCCACCCAGACGCTCATCGACGAACTGTCCGGAGCGCAGGAGGATTTGCGGACGTACACGGCGGACGCGGGCACGCAGTGGCAGAAACTCGAAGACAACCGGACCAGGAAGGAAAAGGCGAAGCGGGAGATCACCAAGCAGATCGCCGCCGCCGAGAAGCTCGAAGCGAGCCTGGCGAAGGACGAGCTGGCGCAGTTGGCGCGGCTGGAGAGCGACGCGGCGCTCCGGGCGCAGTCGGCCTGGCTCGGCTCCGGTGTGCTCGACGACATCAACCGCCGGTCGAGCGCGCAGGGCAGGAAGGCGATCCAGTTCGCCACGGGACAGATCGGCAAGCCGTATGTCTGGGGCGCCGAGGGCCCGTCCTCGTACGACTGCTCCGGGCTGACCTCACAGGCGTGGGCGGCGGCCGGCCGAGGTATTCCGCGCACCTCGCAGGAGCAGTGGCGACTGCTGCCGCGCATCGACATCAAGGACATGCGGCCCGGTGATCTGATCATCTACCACCAGGACGCCAGCCATGTCGGGATGTACATCGGCGACGGCAAAATCGTGCACGCGCCGAGGCCGGGCCGGAATGTGACGCTGGCGGGCGCGGGCTCGATGCGGATCCTCGGAGTCGTCCGGCCGGACAAGTAACGGCGCAGCGGAGCCGCCGGGCCGCAGACCCGAACAAACAGGGTGATCCGGGCCATGGCGCCCAGGTGACACGGCTCATGTTCCGGTGCGCCCGGGGCGGTCCTCACGCGTGATGTTTGTCATGGGAGCGGCCGGAAACACCCCCGCGCGCTTACCAGAAGAGGCATATGACGGGGGCGCTTCGTCTGTGCGCCATTCCGCTGGAGCGTTGGCTACCGCTAAGGTCCCCGTCTGGCGGGACGTCGATCGACGTCCACCGCGCCCTCGGGGGGTGGGAAGGAAACGCAGACCGATGTCCGTACCCGTACCGCGGCAGCGCACAAGCCCAACAGCCGAGAGGTCCCCGGCCGCGGAGAACGCCAAGGGCGACCTCATGCTTTTGGTGATCGAGGACGACCCGGCGGGCACGTTCACCGCTCCGGAGCTGCCGGAGGGAGCCGGGACACGTGTCCGTATCCGTACCGCGCGCAACCTCACCGAGGCGGAGCGGCTGCTCACGGACGACATCCACTGCATCCTCGTGGATCTCGCGCTGCCGGGCACGGACGACAGCGATGAGCTGGCCCCGCTGAAGCATGTCCTGCGGCTCGCTCCTCGCCATGCCGTCCTGGCGCTCGCGGCGGAGGGCGACGCCGAACGCGCGGCCGCCGCCGTACGGGTCGGCGCACAGGACTACCTCTTCCGTGACGAACTGGACGGGCGGCTGCTGAGCCGAGCCATCCGGTACGCCGTCGAGCGCAAGCGGGCGGACATCGCGCAGCGCCAGCTCACCGAGTCACGGCTGCGCGCGCAGGAGAACGCCAGACTGGAACGCGGTCTGCTGCCCACGCCTCTGCTCCAGGGCTCGGACCTGCGCTTCGCCGCGCGCTACCGGCCCGGCCGCTCCAGAGCGCTGCTGGGCGGGGACTTCTACGACACGGTCCGTACGCCGGACGGCACGGTCCACGCGATGATCGGCGACGTCTGCGGACACGGTCCCGACGAGGCCGCGCTCGGCGTGGAGCTGCGGATCGCCTGGCGGGCGCTGACCCTGGCCGGGCTCTGCGGCGACCGGCTGCTCTCCACACTCCAGCAGGTGCTGGAGCACGAACGGGAGAGCGAGGAGATCTTCGCGACGGTCTGCACGGTGGACATCGCGCCGGACGGACGGCAGGCCGGGCTGTGCCTGGCCGGTCATCCGTCGCCGCTGATCACCCGGCAGGGCCGGGCGGCGCAACTGCTGCCGTACGACGAGGAGGGCGGCCCGGCCCTGGGGCTGCTGCCGCGCGCCCGCTGGCCGCGCCGCCAGGTGGAGCTGGGCGGATCCTGGAGTCTGATGATGTACACCGACGGCCTGATCGAGGGCCGGGTCGGACCGGGCTCTACGCAGCGTCTGGGCCAGGAGGGCATGGTCGAGATGATCAACGAGCAGCTCGCGCGAGGGCTGTTCGGCGACGACCTGCTGGAGGCGGCGGTCGCTCAGGTGCGCGAGCTGAACGGCGGTGAGCTGACCGACGATGTGGCGGTGCTGCTGCTGGACCGCGGCGCGTAGCCGCTCGGGCGCGACGCCGGGGCCGGGCGCCGGACGCCGTCAGGGCCGCGTCGGCTCAGCGACCGCCGTTGTAGGGCCCGTAAGGACCGTCGCTGCTGGAACCGCCGCGGCGACCGCCGCCACCGGAGATCTGCCGGATGGCGGGCCGTACGTCAACCATGAAGACGATCGTGGCGACGAGCCCGGCAATCTGCAGGAACAGAACCGGCACGAAGAGGTTCACGGCGACCGTGACACCCAGAAGGATCAGCCAGAACTTCTTCGACTGCTTGTCCGCGGCGCGGTAGGCGTCGTCGCGCGCCAGCACCGAGAACGCGAACGCCACGACGGCGAGGACAAGCATGGCCATATTGAGCAGCCAGAGAAAAGTGCCGAATCCCGAGAGCAACATGCAGAGCACCGCCTGATCAGTGGAGGAAACGCCTCGCGGCCCGTACGCCAAGCTACCCGGACAACGGGCCGGGCACCCGTGCGGTGCCCGGCCCGTCGCCTTTGATACGTATTCGCTACGCGGCCGCTACTTGGCCGACGGCGGCGTGGACTTCTTCACCGGCGTCGCCTTGCGCGGAGTGGACTTCTTCACCGCGGCCGGCTTGGCGGCGGCGGCCGGCTTGGCGGAGCTCGCACCGGCCGGCTTGGCGGGAGACGTGACGGTCCTGGAGACGGGCTTCGCCTCGGCCGTCCTGGGCGCCGGCTTCGGCGCGGGCTCGGGCTCGACGGCGACGGCGATCTCGGTGATCTCGTCCGCCGCCTCGCCGCGCCACGACCGCACGCTCTGCTCGCCGCGCTCGGCGACCTTCTCGTATGTCTCACGGGCCCTGACCGCGTACTCCGCGGCCACGCCCAGGCTCCGCAGCGCCAGGTCCTGAGCGGTCTCGCCCAGCTTCTTCAGGTCGGAGTCGAACGAGCCGAACACCTCGGAGACCTTGGCCTGCACCGTCGCCTGGGCCTCCCTGGCCTGGACGGTGACCTTGTCCTGGACGACCTTGGGGTCCGAATTGCGTACGGCGTCGAGCCGGCCCGGAGCCTCGGCCCGGAACTGCTCGATCAGGCCGGGCACCTTCCTGGCCTGCTCCACGGCGATATCGGCGGTGCCGGCCGCGAAGTAGAGAGGGGTGGGGTCGGTGAGGGTCTTGCGCAGGTCATCGGCAATGGCCATGACTGTGGTCCTCCCGGATCAGTTTGAGGGTGGGGTGGCAGCACTGCCGCCGGCCGTGGCGCCGGGGCCGTCGGTGGAGGTGTCCTCGGAGACCACGGCAACGCCGACGTCCGCACCGGCCGTCCGTTGCGTGGACTCCTTACCTTCCGAGCTCTCCGTACTCAGGGCACTGTCCGCGCTCTGGGCACTGTCGGCACTCTGGGCACCGTCCGTGCTCTGGGCACCGTCCGTGCTCTGGGCACCGTCCGTGCTCTGGGCACCGTCCGTGCTCTGGGCACCGTCCGTGCTCTGGGCACCGTCCGTATCGAGCGCGTTCTCCTTGCGGAACGACTCGTAGATCTGGAGCAGCACCTGCTTCTGCCGCTCGTTTATCGAGGGGTCGGCGAGGATGACGGCACGCGTCTCCAGCTCCTCGCGCTCCCGCTCGTCCAACATCCCGGCCTGCACATACAGCGTCTCCGCGGAGATCCGCAGCGCCTTGGCGAGCTGCTGCAGAATGTCCGCACTCGGCTTGCGCAGACCGCGCTCGATCTGGCTCAGATACGGATTGGACACCCCGGCGGCATCGGCGAGCTGCCGAAGCGACAGCCGCGCGTTGCGCCGCTGATCGCGCAGATACTCACCGAGATTGCCGACGTTGAGTGATGCCATGGGCCCATAGTGCGCCACCTCTGCTAACTATTGCAAGCGCATGCTTGCAATAGTGTTACGCCTCTTTCCGCACCGGCTTGAGCCTGAGCACGATAGGTGTCGTCTTTGCAGGACATCTGTCGTGCCGCTGCTGCGTGACTTGTCTCGCTGAAGGTGGGCCAGTCTCGGTCTATCCGAGTCATCTGGTCTTGCGTCCCGGTCAATCTGGGTCATCTACCGATCCGTCTCGCTCTTTCTGAGCCACTGCCGTGCCCGGCTTCCTATGGTCGTCGTACGTGGTCAGCGCCGGGTGGGGGTGACTGATGGAGGCTGAGGACTTCTCGCTGGAGTACGTCGACGGTCGTGGTGAGCTGCACAGCGGGCCATTTGAGGCGATGTGGTCGACGCGTTTCGAGGCTGCCGGCCAGGTGCGGACGTTCCCGTCGTACCGGGGGCAGCGCAACTTTCCCGGCTGGTACTGGGCTGCTACCAGTGGCGAGTTAGTGGGCTTCGAGTCGTGGGTGGAGCTCGGTCATCTGATGCGGCTGGACTCCGAGCCGGACGTGGTGGCCGTCGCGTCACAGCCGTTCCGGCTCTCATGGCGGCCTGGTGACCAGGCCCGGCGGATCAGTCATACGCCGGACTACTTCGTGCGCCGTCGGGACGGCACCGCCGTGGTGCTTGATGTGCGCCCTGATGACCGGATCGAGCCCGAGGATGCCGTGAAGTTCGCGGCCACGGCGGCGGCCTGCGCCGTGGTGGGCTGGGATTTCGAGCGGGTTGGTGTGCTCGATCCGGTGTTGGCGGCGAATCTGCGCTGGCTGTCGGGCTACCGGCATCCGCGGGTACGGCGCGAGCCGGTGGCGGCGGGGCTGCGGGCGGTGTTCACCCGTCCCTGGGGGCTGCTGGCCGGGGCTCGTGCGGTGGGCGATCCGATTGCCGTGCTGCCGGTGCTCTTCCACCTGGTGTGGTGTCGGGAACTGGCGGTGGATTTGCAGGCCGGCCTGTTGTCGGCGGCGACGATGGTTCGCCCGTCATCCGCAGTCGCGGGGGAGGCGAGTGGAGATGCCGACGCGTCCGAAGCTGCTGTCGCTGGGTGACCGGGTTCACTATGACGGGCGGGAACACACGGTTGCCGCCCTGCACGGCACCTCGGTCCGGCTGGTCGATGATGCCCAGGCCGCCAGTGTCGTGCTGCTGGGGCATCTCCTGGCGTCCGAGGGGTTCGCCGTGCTCGGCACCGCATTGAGCCGCCCGCCGCTGCCGGAGGCCGGGGTGCTGGAGGGTCTGCCGGAGGAAGCGGTGGAGCGAGCCGAGTGGTGGCGCAGGCACCTGACCGAGCTGCTCACCGGCCACCCGGACGGCGATGCTGCCGCCGCCAGGCGGGCCGAGTACGACCCGATGGTGCACTCGCTGCGGCAACGGGAGCTGACCAAGGTGGCCGAGTTGCGGGCCACCGGTGAGGAGGTGGGGCTGAGCACGCTGCGCCGGATGCGGTCGCGTTTCGAGCGCGAAGGGGTAACGGGTTTGGTGGACGGCAGGATGCGCAGGCCGGCCACGGGCACGGGCCGGGCCGATCCCCGGGTGGTCGACGCGATCGCGAGGGTCGCGGGCAGCCGGACCAACGAGCCGACCGTCTCAGCGCAGGTGCTGCGGCGCCAGGTCGAACGGCTCCTGGTCGCCGAACACGGAGCCGGAACGGTCCGGCTGCCGTCCAGAGCGGCGTTCTACCGCCTGCTGGATGCGGTCACGGCCGGGCAACACCTCTTCGGGTCGGCCCGCACCCGCCGTTCGCTGGGCAAGCAGCCGAAGCGGATGTTCGGACAGCTGACGGCGGCCCGGCCGGGCGAGGTGATGGAGATCGATTCCTCGCCGCTCGACGTCATGGTCATCCACGACGACGGGACGGTGGACCGCTGCGAGGTGACCGGACTGGTGGACCTGGCGACCAGGACGCTGTCCGCGGTGGTGTTGCGGCCGTCGACGAAAGCGGTGGATGCGGCGCTGCTGCTGGCCCGTGCCATGACCCCGGAACCGGTACGTCCGGGCTGGTCCGACGCTCTGCGCATGTCGCGATCGGTACTGCCCTACGCCTCCTTGCTGTCGCTGGACGAGCGGCTGGACAAGGCTGCCGCGGTCCCGGTGATCGTTCCGGAGACGGTGGTCTGCGACCACGGCAAGGCGTTCATCTCGGACAACTTCCGCAACGCCTGCCGCCATTTGGGGATCTCGTTCCAGCCTGCGCACCCGGACACGCCGACCGACAAGCCTCATATCGAGCGGACTCTGGGTTCGGTGTCGACGATGTTCGCCCAGTACGTGGCCGGCTACACGGGACGCAGCGTCGAGATGCGGGGCAAGGATCCGGCAGCGCAGGCGGCCTGGTCCATCCACGAACTCCAGGAGCTTCTTCAGGAGTGGATCGTCGTCTGGCAGTCCAGGCCGCACGACGGGCTGCGCGATCCCTTGATGGTGGACCGGCCGCTAAGCCCGAATGAGAAGTACGCCGCGCTGGTGTCGGCGGCCGGATACGTCCCGGTCTCGCTCAGTCCGGAGGAGTACATCCAGCTCATGCCCCGTGAATGGCGGGTCATCGGCCGCAGTGGGGTGCGGATCAACAACCGCACATACGACGCATCCGCGCTCACCCCGTTCCGGCGACAGCCCTCGGGCGCGGGCCCGGACGGCAAGCGCTGGGAAGTCCACTACGACCCCTACGACATCTCCTGCGTCTGGATTCGCAACCACCACGACACGGGCTGGATCGCCGCGGCCTGGCGCCACCTGCGCACCACTCCCGTCCCGATGGGCGAGCTGGTCTTCGACCGTGCCCACCAGATCCTGAGAGAGCGAGGACAGCGCACGCCGGACGAGGAAGCCCTTGCGCAAGTCGCGGAGGGCCTGCTGGACCGGGCCGGGGACGGACCCGGCCACGAGCCCGGCCACCGGCCGGAGGGGAAGGGTCGGTCGGCACAGCGGCGTGACCGCAAGGTCGCCGCCCGCACACGGGCCACCAGCGAGCCCGCCTGGCCCCGTCCAGCACCCGCACCGCGGCAGGATCCGGAGACGGAAACCGTGTCCCCGGATGAGGAGGACGCCGATGAGCTTGCCGATGTCGTCCCGCTGGAGATCTTCGACGCCCGCAAGGAGGCAAAGAAATGGTGGTGAACCCTGCACCGTCAGCAGGAGAAGGAGACGGCCTGCCGGACGACTGGACCGATCCCTCCACCCGGCTGCAGGGCTGGCGGCGCTTCGTCGATACCGACCCTGCCGCCTTCGAGCTGCTGCCCGATCAGCAGTGGCAGGCACTCTCTCCGCCCTTCCGGGCCCCCTACGACGAGGCCCGGATCGCCTACCACTCCGAGCTGCAGGTCGTGCGCACGTCCGCGGTCAAGGAGATCGCGCATCAGGGGAGGCTGCTGACCCTGCTCAACCAGCGTGAGCATGGAGCCCGTCGCGGGATGATCGTCTCCGGCCAGTGGACGACCGGGAAGACCACGGCACTGAAACAGCTCGGCCGCACCCACGAACTGCGTGTCCAGCAGCGATATCCCGGCAGCGACCGCATTCCCGTCGTCTACATCACCGCCCCACCCAAAGGCTCCCCGCGCAAACTCGCCCTGGAGTTCGCCCGGTTCCTGGGCCTGCCCGTGATCAACCCGCGGCACAACACCATCGATGTCACCAGCGCCGTCTGCCAGGTGATGATCGAGGCCCGCACCGAGCTGGTCCTGGTCGACGAGATCCACCTGCTCAACCACGCGACCACCGCGGGCGAGGACCTCTCAGATCACCTGAAGTACTTCACCGAGCACCTGCCGGCGACCTTCGTCTATGCGGGCATCAACGTCGAGAAGTCCGGGCTGTTCACCGGGATACGCGGCAAGCAGCTCGGAGGCCGCTGCATCCTGGTCCGCACCGGCGCCTTCCCCCGCAACACCGAGTGGCAGGCCCTGATCGCTTCGCTGGAGAGCACGCTCCGCCTGCACCATCACACGCCCGACACCCTGGCCGGTCTCTCGAAGTACCTGCACCAGCGAACCGGCGGCATGATCGGGAGCCTCTCCCACCTGATCCGGGCCGCGGCCATCTCCGCCATCCTCGACGGCAGCGAGCGCATCACCAAGACCGCCCTGCGGAACATCCGGATCGACCACAACAGCGAATCGGACTCCCCGCCCGACGCAGGCAGGGAAGCAGGATGAACATGTCGTTCGAGGCCGTCGTCTTTCGCCCGCTGCCGCGTCCTCTCAAGCCCTTGCCGCAGGAGACCGAAGCCTCGTTCCTCGACCGTCTCGCCACGGCGAATGCGATGCCCGTCCAACGTCTTCAGCGGCCCTCCCACTGGCTGGACTCCCGTCTGGATCCGGTCGACCGGATCAGCGTCCTCAGCGGACAGCCCCGGACCTCGATCCAGTACGCGATCCCCCGCTGGGAGCGACAGGCATGGAACATCCCCCAGGGCCCCTTCGCCGCAACTCCCCGATGGGCGTGCCGACGCTGCGTTGCCCGCAGGACCGGCGCCCCCGGCCAAGGCGTCATGGTCTGGATGTCGAAACACCACGACCAGGTCTGCATTCCGCATCGCCTCTGGATCGGCCGGGCCGTCGAAGCCCCCGCCAACCAGTTCGGCCTTGCCGATCTACCGGAGATCGTCGCCGCCCAGAAGCGCCACTACCGGCTCCTTCGCCGCTACGGCCCCGACGTGATCAACGCATGCTACGAACAGACCTCCCACTTCTGGACCAAACTCCTCCAGCACGGATACCGGATCAGCGACCTCACTCAGCGGCTCGCCCGGCTCCAGCCCCGCGCGGCGCGCTCCGTCCGGCCGTGGGATCCCAAGCGCTACGCGGCGATCTATCCCGAGATCGTCAAAGCCATGGTGTTCTACGCAGCTCCGCACTGGCGCAGCCTGGCACTCTCCGGCGCTGAAGAGGACTTCCGGGCCTTCCACTCCGAATTCATCCGGCGGCTCCCCAACGAGAGTTCCCTCCGCACCACAGCCAAGCCGTGGTTCATCCACCAGCTCCGCATGATCGCGGACACCGTTGAGGCCGCCGCGGGCCTACCGGCAGCACACGGGGCCGACGGAGCAGGGGAACTGACGTCAGCAACGTCGGAGCCGATCATTAGGCTCCGCTCATGACCAGCGACCCCGGATTCACCTGCTCGTGCTGCGGCAGCCATCACGCCGAGCTGCCGATGAACTACTCGGCCACGGCCCCCTACGTCTGGGATCCGCGTTTCGCCGACTCTGCGGACTGCCTGCTCTCGTCGGATCAGTGCGTCATCCAGGCACAGCACTACTTCGTCAAGGGTCTGATCGAGATACCGATCATCGGCAGCGACGAGGTGTTCTCCTGGGCCGCATGGGTCTCCCTCAGCCGGGACAACTTCGCCCGAGCCGCAGACCTTTGGGACACCCCGGGACGTGAGACCGAGGAGCCGTACTTCGGGTGGCTGTCCACCGACCTCTTCCTCTACTCGCCCAGCACCATCACCTTGAAGACCCACGTCCACACCCGCCCCATCGGACAGCGTCCCTTCATCGAGCTGGAGCCGACCGACCACCCTCTCGCAGTCGAACAGCGGACCGGCATCACGATGGAGCGCGTCCGTGAAATCGCCGAAGCCGTTCTCCACCCCGTCGACAGCGAATCCAAGTGACGTCGATCAGGGAAATGAGCGAGCGTGAGTACTTCGCCTGCGTCGGCCGGCGTCCCGGCACGTTCGTCGGCACAGCCTCCTCGTTCCATCAGCTGACCGCCTTCCTCACCGGCTACGACCAACACGCAATGCGCCACGGCGGAAAGGGGCTCACAGGCTGGCACGAGTGGCTCATCGCCCGCCGCGGCCGCGACTGCAACCATGCCTGGCCCGGACAGGTTCTGCATATCGCGCTCCCAGAGGGCTGGAACAACATCGCCGACCTGCCGCCCGAGGACGAGAAGCACGGGATCAAGATCCTGTTCCAGCTTCTCGACGAGTTCGCCGCCGAACGCGAGGAAAGTCCTGGCGCTCAGAACTCAGATGTGTGCAGTTCGTTTCGAGGGACGACGTTGATCAAGCCGTGAGGGCGAACCTCTGCGGGTCGGGGTAGGTGCGCTCGTGCTCGCGGGGGGCGTGGAAGCGTAGGTAGGGATCGAGGCCGCGGTTGGCGAACGGCGCACGGAGCCGCAGGACGGCTTCTTCTCCGGGCAGGCCTCGGCGGGCGCCGATGGCGGAGTGGGCGCAGCCAAAGGCGGCATTCGACTGCCCCAATCAGCTAGGGCAGGGCTTGGTGTGCCAAAGCGTGTCCTGATACCAGTGGACGTCGTCGCCCACCTCAACGGGCTGCTTGCAGTGCGGGCACACGGGCGGCTCATCGTCTTCAGAACTGAAGAACGGCTTGCTGTAGTTGAAACTCTTCGGCACCTCGCGAGCGTACAGCTGCATGGCATTCCTTGCGGCCGTCTAGCTCGTTCTCCCTGCAAACGAGCTGCACCCAACTCAGATTGAGCGAGACGCCGACCGCGCCTCCGTCTCGCTCAATCTGAACCACCGCTGTTCACAGCCCCGACGTGGTTCACCTCCAGCGAGACAGGTCATTTGTTGTCCGTTCCCGGTATTTCTGCGGTTTCCCGCCGGATCTGCGATGTGAAGTGAACGAGTCCCGGACGACCTGCGTAGCAAGCTGCCCTACCCAAGCCACCTCCCTGCGGCTTTCAGCCGCGACGGGTGGTACCCATCGTCCGGCCGTCGGCGTCCTCTACAGTCGCCTGCGTGACTGAGCCCTCCTACCTTGCCGCGGTCCAGGAGTCATACGACGCCGTCGCCGCCGACTATGCGGAACTCGTCAAGTCCCCTGGGGAGCTGGATCCGTTGTCACGCGCGATGCTGGCCGCTTTCGCCGAAGTCGTGCGGGTGGCCGACCGTGGACCGGTCGCAGGCCTTGGATGCGGGCCCGGCAAGGTCACAGCACATCTGGCGCACCTGGGGGTGTCCGCGTTCGGCGTTGATCTGTCTCCGAAGATGATCGAGCTGGCCCGGCGGGCCCATCCGAGTCTGCGCTTCGAGGTGGGCTCGATGACCTCGCTGGCAATTCAGGACAACGAGCTCGGCGGCATCCTGGCCTACTACTCCACCCACCACACACCGCCGGAGTCGTTGCCCCGCGTGTTCGCCGAATTCCATCGCACGCTCGCACCCGGGGGCCATCTGATGGTGGCCGGGTGGGTGGGTGACAACGCGCGTCTACGTCCGACACAGGCGTACGGCGGCCATCCGGTGTCCTACGAGTCCCACCTGCTCCCTGCGGACCGGATCGTCGCGCTACTGGGTCAAGCTGGGCTCGTGATCACCGCACGCCTGTTGGAGGAGCCCGCCGAAGGAGCGAAGAGGGCGATTGCCACCTTCCTTGCGCGGAAGCCTGAATGACCCTGCGGAGGCATGCTTCCTCGCCCTGGCGGAAAACAGCAGGGCACACCTACAGCACGGGGAATCATGAAGCATGCAACCGGATGACTGGCACCTCACCGAAGACGTCGACGACTTTCTCGCCCGCGCCGGAGACTTTCTGCGCTCTCGGCCCGGCCCGCACGTCATGCAGCTGACCTGGGCCGAAAGAGTGCGAGCGCGTGGAGCGGAGGCCTTCGGCACCGAAGCCCCTATCTTCGGCGTGCTGGAGCAAGCAGGCGAGGTCCAAGCCACCTTCTACCGCCTCCCGCCCCGCGGTTTCGGCCTCTCCCCTCTCACAGCCAAGCAGGCCGATGCCCTCGCCGCCCGCCTGGCCACCCTGGGATACACCCTTCCCTCCGTCAGCGCGGACCACAGCTCGGCCACCGCTTTCGCCGAAGCCTGGCAGCGGCACACCGGCGCGACACCGAAACTCCGCGACACGCAGCTCCGCCTATACAACCTCGGCACACTCACCCCACCGCAACCGATGCCAGCGGGCCGAGGCCGCGTCCTGGGTGAGCAGGACCTTGAACAAGTCATGTCCTGGTGCCGCGAGTTCGCCAAGGCTGTCGGGGAAGACGTCACCATCGACGCCGACACATGGGCCGACACTCGCTTCGCCGACAAGCGCTACACGCTCTGGGAGGCCCCAGACGGCACCCCCGTCTCCATCGCGGGGATGAACCCGATGATCGGCGGCCAGGTCCAGATAGACATCGTTTACACCCCAGCCCACCTGCGAGGTCGCGGTTACGCATGCGCCGCGGCGGCGGAGGTGAGCCGGGCCGCGCTGGCCGCGGGCGCGAGGGACGTCGTCCTCTTCGCGGACCTGTCCAACCCCACCAGCAACGCCCTGTACCAGCGCCTCGGCTATCGCACGCTCGCCGACTGGGCTGTGTATGGCTTCTCGTGCGCCGCACCGGAAGTCAGTTAAGAAGAAGTCATCTCATTTGGCGAGCCTGCGGTAGCAGATGAGGGTGCAGGCGATGCTGGTGAAGGCTAGGAAGTGGTCGGCCTTGCGTTCGTAGCGTCGGTGGAGGCGGCGGCAGCCGGCGAGCCAGGCCATGGTGCGTTCCACGGTCCAGCGGTGGCGGCCCAGCCGTTGCGAGGACTCGACTCCCTTGCGGGCGATGCGGTGGGTGATGCCGCGCTCGCGTAACCATCGCCGCAGGTAGGCGTAGTCGTAGCCTTTGTCGGCGTGGAGTTTGCCGGGCTTGCGCCGTCGCCGGCCGCGGCGCGAGCGGATCGGCGGAATGCCCTTCACGAGCGGGATCAGGGCCTGGCTGTCGTGCAGGTTGGCCCCCGAGATGCCGACGGATATGGGCAGTCCAGACCGTTCCGTGATCAGGTGGATCTTCGAGCCGTACTTGCCCCTGTCGACAGGATTCGGACCTGTCAGGTCCCCCTTTTCAGGGCCCGCATGTTCACGGAGTCGATCGCGCAACGCGACCAGTCCAGCTCGCCGCGGGCACCGAGTTCGTCGAGGACCAGGCGGTGGAGCTTGGCCCACACCCTGGCCTTCGACCACTCTGAGAACCGCCGGTGGGCGGTCGCTCCGGACGGGCCGAACGACGCCGAAGGCAGCTGCTGCCAGGTACAACCCGACGTGGCCACGAAGACGATCGCGGCCAGCACTTCCCGGTCGCCGTACCGACGGCGACCACCGCCCTGCGGCCGCGCGGCGCCTCCGGCACCACCCGCTGGAACAACTCCCACAACTCGTCCGGCACCAGCCGCTCAACGATCCCCACCATGACTCACAGAATACCGAGTCGACCAAATGAGATGACCTCTAAGATGCTGCTCCCGGAGCCGCTACGGCCCGGCTGGTCGGACGCATTGGCGCTGTCGGCGACGCTGATCCCCCACCGAAGGCTGCTGGACATCGACGCACGCCTGGAGCAAGAAGCCGCCAAGCCGGTGATCGTGCCGGAGACGATCGGCATCGATCACGGCAAGGTGTTCGTCTCCGACACTTTTCTGACCGCCTGTCGGTCGCTGGGCGTCTCCGTCCAGCCGTCGCGCCCGGCCACCCCGACTGACAAGGGAATCGTCGAGCGGACGTTTTCCTCGATCAACACGCTGTTCTGCCAGCACATCCCTGGTTACACCGGTTCGAACACGACCCGCCGTGGCGCCGGGGTCGAGGCCGTCTGGACGCTCGCAGAACTGGACGACCTGTTGCAGGAGTGGATCGTGGCCTGCTGGCAGCAGCGGCCACACGAAGGACTACGCAGTCCGTTCCTACCGGGCCGACCGATGTCTCCCAACGACGCATATGCCCTACTGGTCTCCCGCACCGGCTACCTGCCGATGCCGCTGAGCGGCCCCGACTACCTGGAGCTGCTGCCAGCACTCTGGCGGTCGGTCAACGACTACGGCATCCGCATCGACCACCGCACCTACAACTGCCCCGGACTGAACCCGCTACGGCGCCGCTCCTCGGGAGTGACCGCCAAAGGCGGGCTCTGGGAAGTCCACTACGACCCCTACGACCTGTCCCAGGTCTGGGTACGCGACGCGCGCACCGGAGAGTGGATCACAGTTCCGTGGACACACCGGCACCTGGTCTCCGCGCCGTTCGCGGACTTCACCTGGCGCCGGGCCCGGGACCTGCTCGCGATGCGAGGCCGGGACGACACCGACCAGGCCGCCGTGGCCGCCGCAGTAGACCAACTGCTGAGTCGGGCGGAAAGCGGGCCGGACCGCCGGATCGCGGCCCGCACCCGCGCCGCCCTGGAACCCCCTCGGCCCGTCGCCGCGCTGCCGCAGGCACCTGCTCCGGAAGACGCCGAGGACGAGACCACCGGCCTTGAGCAGCCATCGAACGTCATCCCGTTCGGCCTCTTCGACGCTTTCACTGACGGGAGCCGCCTGTGAGCCAGGCCCCGCCACAGGACATCGCCAATCCTCAAGCATCGCTGACCACGAAGGAAGGCTGGCGGGCGTTCGTCGACGAGAACCCGGAGCCTCCGCCGTCCCTCCCGTCCGGCACCGTCCTGGACGAGGACGAACTGGAGTCCTACAGGGAAGCACGCATCGACTACCACACACGATCCGTCATCGTGAACACCCCCACGATCCGTGGCGTCGTCACCACCGGCCGCAAACGCATCGTGCTGAACCGTCACCAGGTCTCCGCCCGGCGCGGCCTGATCGTGTCCGGTTCAGCGGGCACCGGCAAGACCACGGCGATCACCCATCTGGGCAAGAACGTCGAACAGATCACCCGGCGCCGCAACCCTGCCTCCGTGGGCGGACTGCCGGTCGTCTTCGTCACCGTTCCCCCGGCCGCCACTCCGAAGATGCTCGCAGGCGAGTTCGCCCGATTCCTCGGCATCCCGCTGGAGTACCGCATGAGCCAGGTCCAGATCACCAACGCCGTCTGTGACCTGCTCGGCAAGCTCGGCACCACGCTCGTCCTGGTCGACTTTACCGACCGCCCGTAGTCCTGCCCGTGTTGTCCGTCTGGGACTGTGACCAGCACGTCCTGGGCTTGTTTACCGACCGTGTCCGGGACGTCTGTCATGTTCTGGAGTCGGTACGGAGGACAAGTGGTACGGCACGTGGTGGTTGGGGATCTGAGGGTCCAGCGGATCGAGCGGAAGGAGGGCGGCGGTCGTGGACGATCGTCTGGCCCGAGGGGACGCTGCACATGGAGGCGGACCGGTTCCTGCGTGAGCACGAGGGATCGGGCACACAGAAGACCTACGCGTACTACCTGGTGGACCACCTGCGGTGGCTGGAGCGCGAGTGCCTGGGCTTCGGCACGGTCCAACTTCGGGACCTTGAACGGTACATGGGCATCGTCGGCGCCGAGGTCCGCATGCCACTCGGGGAACCGTGGCGGGTGGGCAAGCGCCCCTACGGCCGCTCGGCGCTGTCGACCGCGGCGGCCTGCCTGAAGGGCTTCTACCTGCAGCAGGCTTCTCGCGGCGTCAACGGCGAGCTCGGCAAGAAGCTCGATCAGTCCCGGCTGCCGTCGCGGGTGGACAAGCGCCGCTCGTTCCTCGGGCATGTGAAGAACACGCTGCCGACCAATCCGCTCGCGCCCTCGGGGCCGCACCGCCGGCACCCGAAGATGCTGCCGGACGGGGCGAGGGAGAGGCTGCTGGAGACGGTGAACGCCGCCCGGGACCGGCTGGTCGTCGACTGGCTTGCCGACGGAGGGCTTCGGATCGGTGAGCTCTGCGGGCTTCACCTGGTCGACCTGCACCTGCGGGAGAACGCGGCCTGCGGTGAGTGCCGCACCCCGCACCTGCACGTCTGCCACCGGCCCGACAATCCGAACCGGGCTGAGGCCAAGACCAAACACCCCTGGCGGGTCGAGCGCGGGGCGGTAACCGGCGGGCTGATCAAGCGAGTTAGCCCGGCGATGGTGCACTCCTACTTCGAGTACATCACCACCGAGTACCCGCGCGGGGTCGGACACGGCATGCTCCTGGTCCAGATGCACGGCACCGACGCCGGGCAACCCTGGGCGCCGGTCGGAGCCCGGCGGATGCTCGGCCGGGCAGGGAAACGCGCGGGTCTGGGGCTCGTGAAACCCCATGCCTTCCGGCACACGTTTACGTCCGCGGTGCTCGACGCCGCCGACGGCAACACTCTGATCGCCCGGGACGCCGGCGGCTGGGCATCGGCCGCGATGGTGGATGAGGTCTACGGACACGTCGATGTCCACGACCCGGCGTTCGACGCCGCACTGCGCGCGGTCTGGGGTGAGGCGTGATGCGGCGGCAGGAGTACCTTCGGCCGCTGTTCACCGAGCGCCCGGACCGGGTCGGCCGCGACCGGTTGGAGATCCTGACCGCGCTGATCGGCGGGCCGTCCTTCGACCCGGTCTACCGGCCCGACATCATCGTGATCCCGCGTGGCCACGCGATCTACCGGTGGGAGTGTGTCGTCGCTGGTTGTGAACGCACCCGGACGGGCGGGTCGGACCTGTGCTCGGAGCATCAGCGGCAGTGGGCCGGTGACAGCGAACGCGGCGTGGGCAAAGCCGCTTTCGTTGTTGCCGCCCAGGGGCTGGACCGGCATGTCGGAACGGAAGCGGCCTTCTGCCGGATCTGCCTTGAACGGCCCGCCGCACACAATGAACTGCGGCTTTGCCAGCGGCATCTGAGCCGGTGGACCGCGCTCAAGAAAGAGGGAGGCGACAGCTACTCCTTCGCCGCCTGGGTGAGCGGCGAACAGCCGTGCCCCGGCTACGGTCCCTGCAGCGCGGTCGTCTGCCCGGATCTGGCCGACTCCCCGCTGGGGCTGTGCTCGTGGCACGGCAGCCGCTACCGCCGTGACGGCAGGCCCGGCGGGGCCGCGATGCCGGACAGTTGGTGGCAGCGATACGAGAAATTCGGGAAGACGGTCCCGATCGAGTACGGCGACCAGGCGGCATTCCGGCGCTGGTGCGCTGCCGTTTCCGCGCATCACTGGCCGGGCCAGATCAATCTGCGCGGGCTGCGGCCCCTGGTGCGAGCCGAGATCCAATGGGGGCTGTTCGTCCACACCCAGAGGACCCGGCCCTCTCGATGGGATCTGGGCTGGATCCGCGCCCTGGTGGCCACGTGTCGGGAACTCGAGGGTGAACTCTCTGGTCGATTTCGAGTTCGGGACCGGCGGTTCCTCTGCGGCCACCGGCGCGATCGCCAAGGAGATCCTGCACGAGCTGAGACTCGTCTATTTCACTCCGGCCGAAGCCAGGGAGGCCGGCTTCCTGGAGACCGAACACTTCGGGGTGTTGTTCCCGCATCGCATGAGCCATTTCGACCTGACGAGTATCCCGCAGCGCTCGTTGCAGGACCTGACCTGGGACTATCTGGCTGATCTGCTGCGGTCGCCGCACTGTCCGAGATCGGGTGGCCCGTTCGACGGCTATCGCCGGGCTGCGCTGGAGTTGGGGGTGTTCCTGGAGCTTGAGGCTCCGGACGGTGGTCATGACCCCACCGTCCTTCGAGGTGAGCACGCCCAGCGGTTCGTCGCCGATCAGCGGCACCGTGAACGCGAAAGACTGGAATCGCTGGCGGTCAAACGGCCTGGCGGGGCTGCGGGCATCGTGACCACGACCACCCGGTCGGTGGTGTTCAACGCGATCCGCAAGCTGCTGCGTGACGCGTTGGACACCGGCGTCGCCGACAAGCTGGGCCTGGACAGGGAGTTCATCACCGGATTCCCCACCGCCGGTGCCACCACGGGCAGGACCGCCCGCTGGCCCTTCCCCGACGAAGTCGCTCAGGCGCTGGCTGCCGAAGCCAACCTCGCAGAGCTCGCCGCCGCCTATGACCTCAATGACAATGGGGCCCGTGACATCTGGGAGACCACCGTCATCACCGGCCGCCGCATCGGCGAGGTGATCAAGGTGCGGTGGGACTGCATCGGCCGCTACGGCGGGCTCGCGATGTTCTGGCACGACCAGACCAAGGTCGGCAACTATGACGCCGCGATCCGCATACCCGAACGCCTCTACGAAATCCTCGCCGAGCGCCAGCGCAAGACCCTGGACCGCTTCACCGCCCGCTACGGCTACCGGCCGACCGGGACCCAACGCGCCGGATTGGCCCTATTCCCCACGGCCTACCGCAGCCACGACGGAACGGTGTCGCTGACCCACCAGTGGTTCTACAGCCGGTTCAGGCCCTGGGTGGACGCGATGGACCTCGGCCACTACGTCCCCCATCAGGCCCGTCATACTCTGGCCACCAGCCTGCTGCGGCACGGCGCCGCCCTGACCCACATCCGCCGTTATCTGGGGCAGGTCAGTGACCGGATGGCGGAGCACTACGTCCATCTGACCAGCTCCGATCTGGAGAACGTGCTCCAGCACGTCTGGGTTGCCGGTCCCGGCGCCGCCCAGCCCGGCGAACTCCTGGCCGGGGAGACCACCCCGCTCACCCGGCAGCAGGCCCAGGCTCTGGCGATCGACCTGTCCCGCCGCAGCACCCCGGCCGAGGGCGGGTTCTGCACCTTCCAGCCCGTCGTCAACGGCGGCGCCTGCCCCTGGAACCTCGACTGCCACAACTGCGACAAGTTCGTCCTGTCCGGCGCCGACCTGCTGTATTGGCGGCGGAAGCGTGAACAATGGCGGCTTCTGGCCGAGGGCGCCCCCGACGACGCCACCGCCGACTACCTTCACCGCTACTTCGAGCCCACCGCCCGCGCCATCGACGGCCTGGAGAAGGCCCTGGCCGGCCTCGGCCTCCTCGACGACGCCCTCGCCCTGGACCTGCGCAAACCCCAGGACTACTTCCACCGCGTGTGGTCCACCGCCTTCCGCGCCGCCGACCTCGCTGACGCGGGCAGCGACGAGCCGGACGAGTACAGCGATACGCGCACAGCCGACGGCGAGAACCCCGAACAGGAGGGCGCATGAACAGCACCACTGATCCCGACCCCCGCACCGCGGCGGCCCTGGCCGCCCGCCGCCGCAAGACCCAAGCCGCCCTTGAGCGCGTGCACCAGGCGATCGCCCGGCTCCGACGCGAGAAAGCCCAGGTCAGCGTCGCCGCCGTCGCCCGCCGCGCGGACGTCTCCCGCACCTTCCTCTACGACAACGCCGAGGCCAGAGCGGCGGTCGCTGCGACGATGGCCAAGTCCGGAGACCGCCGGACCCAGATGCTCGCCGAGCAGGACGACGAACGCGAGGCGACCTGGCGCGAACGCGCCCTGAACGCCGAGGACGCCCTCAAGGCCGCCCACACCGAGATCCTCGCCCAGCGCACCCGGATCGGTGAACTCCTCGGTCAAATAAGCGACTTGGAAGCCGAATGGACCCAGGAAGCCATCCAACGGATCACCACCGAGAACACCACCCTCAAACAGCGCGTCCGCCAGCTCACCACCGACAACCGCACCCTCGACGAGCGGCTCAAAGCCGCCCGATCCAACCTCCGCTTCCAGGACCGCCGCGTCGCCGACCTCGAAGCACAGATCGCAGCTCTGTGACTCGCGACGGCCTCGGCCGCCTCACCCTTCGGTGGAGCGGCCGAGGGCAGGGTCACTCTTGCGGCGATTCGGTTGTGGCTCCACTACTGATGTGAGTCAGGATGCCCCGTGGTTGCCTCAGTCGTCGGCGGCGACGAAGAGCGTGATCCGCCCAGTCGAGCGGTCGATGACCACGAACTCGTGGAAGTAGTCGTGCACGCGTCCCCAGTCATGAATTGCCTCATCACCGAGCTCGCTGAGGTAGTAGATGCCATCGGCTGCGGCCAGGCGGGCGAACACCTCCCGCTGCAGATCTGCCTCCAGCTCGGTGGGTACGTCCCAGAGCGGATCCACCCACTCCCGCAGGATCTGCACGGCCTTCTCCTGGCTGACGGGCTCATACAGGCCGGGAGTGATCAACCGAAGCCAATACGGACCGTGTCGGGACCCGTCAGGTAGCACTCCACCACCTGCATAGCCGTCCCGGAACTGCTCATGCCCAATCAGTGCGGCAAGCAGCCCTCTATCATCCACCGACTCCGCGGAGAAGCGGAGCTGCTTGATGTCAACCCACCGAAACCCGTGCTCCTTCGGATCTGGGACATAGCGTCGAAAGTTGATGAAGGCGCTTTCCTCGTGAGCGAGCCCGTTGTCCATGGCACCAGCCTAGAAGGCAGGCAAGGGGACCCTGCCGACTCACCGGACAGACCCTAACCGACTCCGCAAACTTGAGAACCACCCCATCGGGCGACACCAGACGGTGGTCGGCCGCCGTCGCGGACATATAGTCTTTGAATCGTCGCAGTTCAGAGCCGGTATCCGAGCTCCTGCAGTCGGTAAAGTCGACGAGATCCACAACCTCGACCTGACAACCCGCAACGAAGCCGAGGCATCCGATCAGCTGAAGTGCCTTTCGGAACGGATCGCGGCGACCTTCGTGCTTGCTGGTCTCGACGTCGAGACCAGCAGTCTGTTCCAGGGCACCCGCGGGCAGCAGATCGCCGGCCGCTACACGGTCATCCCCTCCCGGCCCTTCGGCCACAAGAACCGCGCGGACAGAGACCGCTGGCAGGCCCTGGTGGCGACCATGGAGAACTCCCTGCGACTACACGCTCATCGTCCCGGCACCTTGGTCGCCATCACCGATTACCTCCACGAACGCACCGGCGGGCTGATCGGAAGCCTTTCGCAGCTCGTCCGAGAAGCTGCAGTCGACGCCATCGACACCGGCACAGAAAAGATCACCAAGCGCATGCTCGACGAGATCGAGCTCGACCACGCCGTCCAGAAGACCCGGCCCGATCGCCCCCGTGCCAAGTACGCCCGCAGGCCGAAGGCGGCCTGAGTAATGGAACCCTGGGAAGCCCCGGTCCGGCTCCTGCCCCTTCCTCTGCCGCCGGTCCACGGGGAGGTCTTCGGCTGGTATCTGCACCGCCTCGCCGCCGCCAACCACGTGACGTCGGGCCAACTGGCCAAGACTCTGACGCCCTTCAAGAACGCGTTGATCGGCAAGCGACGGACACGTTATGGCGCTGGACTCCGATGGTTCTGCCGCGGCTTGCACTCCTGACGGGTCTCACTCACGAGACCCTTCGGATGCTGTTGCCAGCGATCTCCCGGATTGAGGCGCGTACCGGAGGCGAGGTGATTCGCTACCGGCGGCGTCTCTACGTCGCGTGCTCGCACTGCATGCACCGCCGTGGAATCACCGGACCAGTCCTCGCGCATCGCCCCGCCGATCTCCAGCTATGCCGCCGACACGGCATTTGGCTCGACGGCAACCGCCAATACCGCGTCGGCCACCTTCCAGAACTCGTCACCGCTCAACACCGACACCAGCGAATCGCCCGCCGCTTCCCCGACACCCTGGAAGCAGCGACAAAGGAAACGCAGCACATGGTCCGGTCCTGGCTTCTGAACAAGAAGCAGCCCCACCAGCTCTCACGCTGGAACGACCGTCTCGCTCAGCTACCTCCCAAGGACGCCGTCTACGAGAACATCATCAGGCGACGCGTCGACGAGCGGGAGTACATCGCCACCTACCCGGAGTTCGTGACCATGCTCGGCATGGTGGCTGACCCTGCTTGGCGAGCACGACGGGCGCCTCGCCGATGGGCGAACCTCAGCCAGCACCGGCGCACAATCAACACTGTCTACGCAGAAGCCGAGCGCCGACTCAACGTCCCCTCTCTCCGCGAGAAGCGTCACTCCCACACCTTCTCCAACGACGCCCTCTTCCGCTGGACCGACTCATTGGGGAGATCACTGATGCTGGTGATGACGCCGGAGGACCACAACGCCCTACGAGATGATTCCCAGTGGAACTGAGAAGACCCAGGCCAGAGCCCTTCGGCCGACAGAACTACTGGGACGGCCCGACCTCACGCCCGAACAGGCTCACCGCTGTTCAGATCCACTGGGCCCTCCACGCTCCCAAGGGTCCCAGCTGAAATGACAAGGCGCAGATCAGGAGCACCTCATCGACTCAGATCTTCTGGGAACGGACACTTCTGTCCTGTCTCTGCGATGTGTGGGCAGTCCCGCTCCTGTAGGCATGCACGGCAGGGTCCCAGTCATGTGTAGGCAAGTTCTGGAGTGTTCCGGACTTGTGTAGGTACGGCGTCACGGCGCTTCTACGGTCGAAGTGGCTGGTTGGCGTCGTACCGGAGGTCCGGGTGGATGTGCGCGAGGTGTCGGCGGAGGACGTTGGGCTGGAGTACGTCAGCGCGGCCGGGGTCCGTGAGCGGGGATCTTTGGGGCGGCTGTGGCCGGTGGCGTTCGAGTCGGTGCGGCCCGAGCGTCGGTTCCCGGCTTTTCGTGGTCCGGCCCTGATCCGTCCTCTGCCCATCGGCCTGCCGCAGTTCCCCGGCGAATGCGAATCGTCCTACTGGGCTCGGTTGTCCCAAGCCAACCATGTCCCCCTAGCCCGGCTGCGGGCCCCGTCACGCTGGCTGGAGTCTCGTCTGACCAGCGCCGATGCTCTCTGCATCCTCAGCGGGCAGTCCCGACAGCACTTGGCCCACACGATCTCCGACCTCTACACAGAAGGGCGCCGCCCGGCCCCGCCCGCCGTTCCGGACGATCCACGTTCTCCGCTGGGCCTGCCGCCACTGCGTCGTCGCACGAACCGGCTGGACTTTCCCCGCCCAGGTCTGGGCTTCGTCCACGACGATGTCCGTCTTCGCCACAACCTCTGGATCGGCAAGGACGTCTTCGCTCCCGAGCAGCAGCTCGACCTGTCCCGAACCCCCGACGTCATCCGCGCTCAACACCGCTACTGGCGGCTCCGACGACGCTACGGCCCGACCGTCACCGGTGTCTGCCAGGGAGCCACCAGCAAGCTCTGGAGCGGCCTGGCCCACCGCCACTACCGACTCAACCGCCGGGTCGAACTCCTCCACGACCTGGTCCGAGTCAAGGGACCGACAGTCGAACCGGACAAGACGGCCCCCTGGCGGATCGCAGCTGGATACCCCGAACACATCACCCTGATAAGCCTGTTCGCATCAGCCCACCGGAGACGGTCCATTCTCAGCGACGACCTCCTCGCCGCCACACACGCCCTCGCCGAGTTCCACCGCCGTTTCCCTCTGCAGACGCCCCTCCGAGGCACCAGCCGCACATGGCTGAGCACAACCATCACAGCCACAGCAACACAGATCGAAGCCCTCTTGGGCCCGCCCGGCGAGCCCAACGGTGGACCAGCGTCCTCGGCTGGTCACGCAGCCTCCGACCGAATGGGAGACCATTCAGACGGGCCAAACGGAGCCTTTGGTTGACCTTCACCTTGGGGGAGCCCACAGCATCAGTGGGGCCAGGCGACGTGCCTGGCATGAGGAGGAACGAGCATGGGGTTGCTGACCATCGGGGCGTTCGCGAAGGCGTCCCGGCTGTCGCCGAAGGCGCTGCGTCTTTACGACGAGCTCGGCCTGCTGACTCCCGCTCGCGTCGACCCGGTGACCGGCTATCGCCTCTACGCACCGGAGCAACTGGATCAGGCCCGGCTGGTTGCCTGGCTCCGACGGCTCGGGATGCCTCTCGCCCGCATCCAGCAGGTCTGCACGCTGGATGCAGGTCCGGCAGCCAAAGAGATCCGCGCGTTCTGGTCTCAGGTCGAAGCCGACATCGCCGCACGGCGGGACTTGGCCACCTTCCTCATCGACCACCTCTCCTGGAAGGACCCTGCCATGTCCCCGATCTCCAAGCCCCTGGGCATCCGTTACGCCGCCCTTTCCGATACCGGCCTTGTCCGCGAGAGCAACCAGGACACCGTCTACGCAGGGTCCCGCCTGCTCGCCGTCGCCGACGGCTACGGCAGCGGAGGTGCCCCCGCAAGCGCCGCCGCTGTCGACGCGCTCAAGAGCCTCGAAACCGACAGCATCCCGGCGGGCAATCTCCTCAACGTCCTCGAAGACGCGATCGACCAGGCCAAGCAGGCCGTGCACGGCGTCTCCGGAGCCGGCCCTTCCTCCGAAGAGGCCGGCACCACACTCACCGCGATGCTCTGGACCGGCTCACAGCTGGCCCTCGTCCACATCGGCGACTCCCGCGTCTACCTCCTGCGCGACGGAGAGCTGTTCCAGATCACTCAAGATCACACCATGGTGCAGTCGATGGTCGACGAAGGACGCATCAACCCGGAGGAGGCCGTTTCCCACCCCCAACGGTCACTGTTGATTCGGGCCCTGGGCCAAGGAGTCGACGGCACCCCCGACATGCGTCTGCACGACGCACAGCGGGAAGACCGCTACCTGCTCTGCTCCGACGGCCTGTCGACCGTCGTGCCGACCGAAGAAATCCGCCGAGTGCTCTCCGACATCAGCGACCCCGAGCAGGCGGTCCGCGAACTCGTCGCCCTCGCCAACGGCTCCGGCGGCCCCGACAACGTCAGCTGCGTGGTCGCCGACGTCATGGAGCTCCAGCAGTAGGAGCGAGCGGCATGCACTACGAGTCGCACCAGATCCGCTCTCACGAACTCATCCGCGAGGCGGACGAATACCGACTCGCCCAACAAGTCAGGAAGGCCAAATCGGTCCGCCGATCCATGCCAGCCAGCACATGGCGACCGACTCCACGACGCCTGCTGGCTTGGCTCCGCGGGTGAACCATCACGCTGCCCACGGTTGAGTGGGGCACCGACCGCCGAGCTGTCCCACTCAACCGTAAGCACCGCAGGTCAGAACCTCGCCCTGCCCACAGTTATCTGGGACAGGACACTTCATCTGGCGGAGGCGTGGCCGAGTTGGCGGGGCCGAGCAGATGAGTCGGCGGGCAGGGCAGGGCCGGCTTTCAGATGATCAGGACCCGGCGCCCGCGAGTGTGGCCGGCCTGGCTGTCAATGTGCGCCGCCGCGGCCTCGGCCAGCGTGTACGACTTCTCGACCGGGATCCGGAGCTTTCCCCGCGAGATGAGGTCGGCGGCCTCGGCGAGCGCTTCCGGCACGCTCCCGGCTACGCCGGAGAACCGGACACCGAGCGCCGGCGCGCCGAGATCGGCGATGGAGATCACCTTCTGTGGATCCCCGGTCAGCTCGACGAGCTCGCGGATCACACCCGAGCCGGCCAGGTCGAGAGCTGCGTCGACATGGCCGAGCTGCCGCACTCGCTCGACCCAGCCCTCACCGTATGTCGTGGCGAGGGCACCCAAGCCGCGCAGATAGTCCTGGTTCGCGGCCCCAGCCGTGCCGATCACCACGATGCCGCGGTCGCGGGCGATCTGCAGAACCGCTGATCCGACTCCCCCGGACGCTCCGCTGACCAGCAGTGTCTGTCCGGACCGCACGCCGACCTCGCGGACGACGCGCAGCGCCGTCTCCACCACGGAGGGGTACCCGGCCGCCTCTTCGAACGTCAGCCCCCCGGGCATACGGGCCCAGGCCGACAGCACGACGAACTCGGCATAGGTGCTTGATCCTTCGCCGAACACATGGTCGCCGACCTCGACCCCCTCTAGGCCCTCGCCGACCTCGTCCACCACCCCGGAGGCGTCCAGCCCGACTCCGGAAGGCAACTCGATCGGATGCGCCCCCAGGATCTGGCCTTCACGGATCCTCCAGTCGACGGGATTCACGCCCACCGCCCGCACGGCGATACGTACCTGACCGGGGCCCGCGTGGGGTTCCTCGGCGTCCACGAGTTGCAGCACGTCCGGACCGCCGAACTCGGCGAAGCTCACTTTCCTCATGCGGCAGACACTAACACTAACGGATAGCCTTTCGAATCCGTTGTGGTTTCGTATCTGGTAGTGTCACTGCATGACCGTGCCGAACGGGCGCCGTGAGCGCAAGAAAGCCGCGACCCGCCAGAAGATCGCCGACACCGCCCTGCGGCTCTTCCTGGAACGCGGCTTCGACGCGGTGGGCATCCGTGACGTGGCCGCCGAGGCCGACGTGGCCGTCACCACGGTCTTCTCCCACTTCGCCTCGAAAGAGGCCCTGGTGTTCGAGCAGGACGAAGACTTCGAGCTACGCCTCACGCGGGCGGTCACCGACCGGGCACACGAGCCGCTCATCCCCGCGCTGCGCCGCGAGGTCCAGGCCCTGGTGCGACATTGCACGGCGGACAGCGCCACCCCGATCTGGCACATGATCGACGCATCACCCGCCCTGCGGGAGTACGAGGAGTCCATGAGGCTGCGCCATGCAGAGGCACTGGCAACAGCCATGGCCGCCGATCCCGCCCTGTCACGGACCACCACGGCCTGCCGGGCCATCGCCAGATTCGTGATCGACGCCTATTCGCTGGCCCGTGAGGCGGCCGATCCGCAGGCCGCGCTCGACGAGACCTTCCGGATGATCGAGGCGGCATGGGCCGTCACCCACCCCTCCGCACACTCCACCGGCGCAGCCGAACCGGAGCCGGTTTCCGGGGCGGCCCGGCGCATGTGAGAGAGCGGATGAGCCGGGACACGATAGTTGGAACCGGTGCGATGTGGTGACCTGGCGGTTTTGATCCTGCGGGACACGCTTGTTGGAACCATCTGGCCACGCTTCTTGCAACCATCGATGAATTGCCATTCATGTTGGAACCAGTTCCGGACATCCCGGGCCCGCAGCGTCCGTGGCGGCTTTCCTGGGGGCATGGAACCGAGCGAGCGCACGCGGAGAGTCCTCGGCGGGGTGGGAACGATGAGGGGTGAGCCGTTGTGGTCGCATCGCGCTGCCTGGGACGAACTCCTCGTTCCGGTCTCTGTGGAGGCTGGCCGGGTCGGCCTGGACCTGGGCGAGGGCTGGCCCGAGCGGTGGACGGTGACGTGGAAGACCGGCGGGGATCAGGTGTGCTGTCCGGTGCGCGACCTCGTCCGGGCGCCGATGGTGGATGGTGATCCGATTCGCTGTTTCTCCTGGCAGCGGGAACAGCGCCACCGGCCCGGCCTGCAGTTCATGGTCAGTACCGGCCGTCACCACGGGGCCGAGAGCCTGGAGGAGGCCCGGCTGCTGCTGGCGCTGGACTTCGCCGGGGACTTGGTCGATGTCGTCTCGCAGCCGATGAGGCTGCGGTTCGGCACCGCGGACAAACGTAGGAGCCACACGCCGGACTTCCTCGCGGTGACACGGCAGGGGGTCTGGCTGATCGACGTTCGCCCGGAATCCCTGATCAAGGAGAGGGACCGGGAGTCCTTCGCGGCGGCGGCCGAGGTCGCCCTGGCCTGCGGCTGGCACTATATGGTGGTCGCCCGCTGGCGCGACCACGTCTCCTCGTCTCTGGACGCGTTCTCCTCCCAGCGGCGACCGCTGTCCGACCCGCTCGGGCTGCGACCCGCGCTCCTGGCGTCCGCGCGGAAGGAGCTGACCTTCGGCGAACTCACAGCCGCGGCAACCTACGAACCCCTGGCCCGGGCTCAGTTGCTGCACCTGCTCTGGCACCGGCGGCTCGGCGTCGACCTCGCCCGGCCGCTGGCCGACCGCTCGCCTGTGGTGGCGGCCCCTGGAGCGGTGGCGTGAGGTCGACCGGGACGGTGCTGGACCTCTCGCCCGGGGCCGCAGTGGTCCTGGACGGGACCGAGTGGACGGTCGAGCGGCGCGAGCCGCACCTGGGCCGGGTTCAGCTTGTCGCCTCCGATGGTGTCCGCCAGCAGGTGAGCTTCCGGTTCCTGGCCAATCACCCGGGTTGTCGGCCTTCTTCGCGAACAGCCTCGGCTGGCGCCGACCGGGGACGCCAGTCCAAGTCCGTCGAGGACCTGAAAGAGGGCCGGCTGGAGCTCGTCGAGCTGAGGATGGCCCACCTCCTGGAAGTGGCGACCGGGTTCCGCAGCGGTGACCCGCTGCGACCGGGACCGGGCGAACCCAAGCCCGAGTACGACCCGGACACCACCACGCTGACGGGCCGGCGCCGGGCGAGGACGGCCGAGTTCGCAGCCCTGGACCGGCAGCAGGCGAAGCTGCTGGGACTGGACGCAGTCAGCGTCCACACCCTCATCCGCTGGGAGACCGGGCGCCGGAGGTTCGGCCTGGTCGGATGCGCGGACGACCGCTGGCTGCGGGAGAGCGGCGGACACCGGACGGTGTCGGAGGAGGTGCGTGAGGCGATCCTCGCGGTCCGCGAGGAGACCCTGCGCGGGGCGAAGGTCTCCATGCGGACGAAGGACCGCCTGATCCGGCAGTACGTCCGGGAGACCTTCGACGCGAAGGACCCGGACACCGGCGAGGAGCCCGAGGCCGCGACGGAGGTCCCCAGTTACCGCACACTCTGCCGGGTCTGGAAGGAGTGGTTCGGCTCTGGCGGCGCGCGTCAGCGCTACGCGCGGTCGGCCGAACTGCCGATGAAGAACGGACACGTGGTGGTCCACCGGCCGGGCCAGGTCGTCGCCCTGGACACCACGGTCCTGCCGGTCATGGTCCGCGACGGTGTCTTCGGCGACCCGGTCAAGCCCCACCTGACGATCGCCCTCGATACATACACGCATTCGCTGGTCGCGTTCCGGCTCACGCTGGTCTCCGACACTGCCGTGGACGCCGCGATGCTGCTGCGGGACGTGATGATGCCGCTGCCGATGCGCGCTGACTGGGGTGAGGAACTGGAGTGGCCCTATCCGGGGCTGCCCGCGGCCGTGGTCTCGGAGTTCGCCGGGCACAAGGTCGCCGGCCTGCCGTTCTTCGCCCCGGAGACGGTGACCACCGATCACGGGTCCGTCTACCGGAACCATCATCTCGTCGAAGTGCAGCGCGTTCTCGGCTGCAACATCCTTCCCTCGCGCGTCCTTCGCCCGCAGGACAAGGCCGCCTGCGAACGGGCGTTCGGCACCTGCCGGCAGCTGTTGTTCGAGCTGCTGACGGGCTATACCGGGGTCGACATCGCCGACCGCGGCGTCGATCCGGCGGCCGACGCCGTGCTGACGGTCGACGAGATGGAACACCTGATCGCGACCTGGACCGTCTCAGTCTGGCAAAGGCGGCAATTGGGCGAATACGCCCCCAGTTGGGACCCGGACGGAATCCACAGCCCGAACTCCCTGTTCGCGGCCTCGTTCGCGCAGGCCGGCCTCGCGATGGAGATCCCCTCCCCGGAGCTGTTCTACGAACTGCTGCCGCCGCACTACGTGCGCATCGACGCCCGACGCGGGGTGAAGATCCGCGGACTTTGGTACGACGACCAGGAAGCCCTGCGCGATTACCGGGGCCAGCGCTCGACACGCGGCGGCACGCACAAGGGCCGGTGGCTGATCCGGCGCGACCCGCGCGACCGGCGGTCCGTCTTCTTCCAGGATCCGATCACCCACGCCTGGCACTCCCTGCCCTGGACCGGCCTGCCGGCGGTCGGGCAGATGCCGGCCTTCGGGGACGCCCGCGTCCACGACCTGCTGAAGAAGGCCGACGCCTGCGGGATGAAGCCCAAGACCGACGCCGAACTGCTGCCGGTGCTGCTGGAACTGATCGGCTCCAAGATCCCGGTCAGCCAGTGGCCCACCCAGCTGAACAAGTCGCAGCGCACCGAGCACGCCCGCGAGGTCGCCCAGGCCAAAGCAGCCGAGAGCGATCGCCCCGCCACGGCACCCGCCCGGGCCGAGGAACAGACGACGGTGGCCACGTTGCAGTGGCCGCAACGCGCTCGGCAGACCCAGGAGAGCCTCGACGCCGAGCGCCGCCGCAGGCGGGAGGCCGCCGTCCCCGACACCCGAAGATCCCGCCACCGCTGGGGTCCAGTTTCCGGGAGCGCAACGTCTTCCTGCTGCCCGACGACGACCGGAGCGACGGGGAGGGGCAGCAGTGGCCGACCGGCCAGAGGAGGACGAGAGTCCGATCGTCCCGTTCCTGCGGGTCGGGCCGCCCCCGGACCGCACCAGGTGGGAGGGCTGGCAGCAGTGGAGGCAGATCCGCGACACGTTCGTCCCCGCCCCACGGCTCTCGCTGAAGGAATACTCCGATCTCACTCCCCGGCGTCGCGGCCTGCACAACCTGCACCGCACGGCCACGCACGTCAACATGCGCCTGCAGGAGACACCGATGAGCATCCGGGTCTCCGACCTGATGCGCGGTCGGCTGGAGAACAACGCGTTGAAGTTCATGCCCGGCACCCGCGACGGCCTGATGGTCAACGGCGGCGGCTTCCAGGGCAAGACCGAGACCGCCTGCAACGCGGCTGCGATCTTCGAGGACCTATGGCGCTCGGTCCACCAGCAGGTCCTCCCTGACCAGCTCCAACTCCCCGGCACCCGTGATGTGTTCGTTCCGGTCGCCTACTGTCGACTGCCGGTCCGGGCGACGCCGAAGGCATTGTGCAAGACCATCCTGGACATCTACGGCGACCCCCACCCCAAGCACCTGGACGACCTGATCCGCTCGGTCCGCGACGCGGTCAGGGACCACGAGACCACCGCCTTGCTCATCGACGATGTGACCCGACTCCGGCTCCATCGCGGTGACGATCAGGACACCCTGGGCCTGGTCCGCGAGCTGATGGACCAGAATGTGACGCTGGTGCTGATCGGCGTCGACATCCCCAACTCCGGTCTCCTGCGCGGCGCCTACATCGACCCGCGCACCAAGCAGTGGGTCTTCCCCGACGTCAAACGCGGCAAGAGCCACAACGAAGCCGCCTCCACCCAGACCGAGCGGCGCTTCGACATGGTCGACCTCGACCCGTTCGACTACACCACCCCGGCCGGAATCACCGCCTTCCTGGACCACCTCGCCGGGATCGAGGACCAGCTGCGGCTGTTCCGCTCCTTCGACGGCATGCTCACCAGGGGCGAGATGCCCGAGTACCTGTTCCGGCGCACGCACGGCATCGTCGGCCTGCTGCGGCGATTGATCGAGGACGGCTGCACCGAGGCGATCGCCAGCCGAGAGGAGAGGCTGACTCCGGAACTGCTGGCCAGGACTTCGATCCGCCTGGGCAACCTCGCCGATCTGGACCCCGGCGAGGTCCCCGAGATTCCACCGAACGTCCAGCCGCCGAAGAAGCCCAGACGAGGACACAACACGGTCTTCGACGACCACGGCAAACAGCAGGCCGCCGATGGCTGAGCACCCCCGGCACGAGCGTCCCCTGGGGCGGGCCCTGGACCCCCTGCCCGACGAATCGCTCGGCGGCTACCTCCTGCGGTTGGCCCACCGCCTGCGCATCTCGCCCATCCGGCTGGCGCGGTTGACCGGCATCAAAGGGCCCACAGAGACGGCGCTGGGACGACGGCTCCTGCTCGACCTCGACGTCGACCGCTTCGCCCGGGCAACCCGACTGACCGAGGACGAAACCGCAGGACTGACATTCCTTCCCTGGCAGGGCCGCTATCCCTCCATCGCCCGGGCACTCTCAACCCCCGACCGCCGGGGAACGCGGGAGGACTGGCTGTTCAATGACTTCCCCCGCTACTGCCCGCAATGCCTCGCCGGCGACAGCGGCCCCCTGCGGCAGCACGACGGCATCTGGAAGACGACCTGGCACCTGCCCATCACCTTCGCCTGCCCCATCCACGAGGTCTTCCTCCAGCACGGCTGCCCACAGGGCCACGAACTCCAGAGGACACTTCCCCACCTGATCGCCCAGGCCGCAGACGGCCCCCTCCACCCAGGCCAGTGCCGGCTCCCGGCTCTCTCCGACGACCCGGACACAGCCCCGGGAAGAGGCCGGACAGGCCGCTCCTGCGGAGCCCGGCTGGAGCGGCGCGACCCCGCTGGACCGCTCCGTCCCGGCACCAGCATGCTCAAGACGCAGCGGGACCTGCTCGACCTCCTCAGCCCCGGCCGACCCGCCGAGGAGTCCTCCTCCCGGTTCACCGACCTGCGCGTGATCACCTCATTGCTCTGCACCACCTGGCCAAACAGTCGGGACATGCTCGATCCCCGGGCCCGCGAGGCAGTCGACGAACACGTCCAGGCGCTCGGAGCCGGCGGGAAGCAGGCACTCGACAGGCCGCCCAGGGACGCGATCGCGACAGCCGGCCTGCTGACCGCCGCGTCGGCCTTGCTCGACGCCCCCGACCTCGACGAAGTACTGGCCCGGCACACGCGGGACGCATGGGACGGGAGGCCCAGCAGAACCCCCTGGACGCAGGTCTTCGACCGGCACAGGCTCTCGTGCTCGGAGAGGATGCGGCAGGCGGCCGCACCGAGCACCCGCTCCTACCGGCGCACCAGCACGCGCGGGACCAGAGTCCCCGACCGCACCGACGGCTACCGACCGGAGAACGTCCCCGCACTCATGGAACGGGACTGGTTCGACAAGCACCTCGCCCTCCTTGAGCCCTGCCCCTACGCCAAGTCCATGCGCCGTCTCGGAGCCGTCCTCCTCGTCCAGTGGGCAGCCGGCGGAGCCATGGGCGACGCAGCCGACTACCTCGGCATCAACCCCAAAGGCGGCCAATACAGCACGACAACCGGGTTCCACCGGTGGATGCACGACCACGGGTCGACGGACTTCACCAGAGCCCTGCGCAACCTGGCCTGCGACCTGGACGCCATCACCGCCCCGATCAACTACCGCAGAGGCCGCGAAGCACTGCACAACTGGGCTCTGACCCGCGACACCTGGCTGGAGATCACCAGCTGCCTACCGCCCGTCCCCGGTCACGTCCAGCCCAACCTGGACGACCGCAAGCGCCAAGAGGCATCCGCGTTCGTCTGGGCACAGGTCACACGCGGCGAGCCGCTCTTCGCGCCACGGACGATCGAGGCAGAACAGCCCGAAGAACTTCGCCGGGCATGGCTCAACCAGCGCAGCAGCACGTGGGGCAAACTCGCCCGCCCAGGCCGTATCCATCACTTCACGGCACTACGCGGGCTCCTGCTCCAGCACGCCGAGCACCTCATCCGAAAGATCGACAGTGGTCAGGCAGACTCCTGCTCCAGTTGCGGATAGCCGATCTCGGAGATGTCCTGGGCCAGGTCCGTCAAGCTGACCTCAGGGTTCAGCAACGATACGAGTTCCTGGTTCAGCGGCCGCAAGGCATGGACCTGGCTCACCGCCCCCAGGTCGATGGAGACCTCGTAGTAGTCCTCAGCGAAGCGTTGGAACGCTTCCGGAGACCGGTCGACCAGGAGGCCGAACAGGCTCGTCGCCCCGTCAGGATCGACAGCACCCTCGGGAAAGTCGATCGTCCCGTGGTGCCACCGCACGTCCGTCGGTCCCCGCCACAAGCAGGCCGTCACGACAGGCACCCCCTCCTCATCGGTGAACGCCGGCTCCTCGACGAAGGCCCTGAAGAGCTCGGGGACCTCGTCGATCACACCCGGCCAGGGCTCACCGTCGTTGCCGAAGGGGCTCATCGGCGATTCGTGGTCGAAGCCCCGCACATAGGCCCCGACCGCCGAGAACACGATCGAGTACTCGTCTCCCGACCCGTTGCGCATCGAGGCCATCTCCTCGCCCTCAGCCCAACCGGCGTTGAAGGAGTAGTACCGGCCCTCCCAATCGGGGCTCAGGATCGCATCGAGCATCGCCAGTGAGCGGCACAGGTCCCGCAGATCGGCGATGGCGGGGAGCTGGTGGGCTACGTCATAGACAGTCACATGCTCATCCAACCCGATGCCACCGACATCCAGGCTCGCCCGGGGGCGTGACCCCCGGTTCCAACATGCATGGCCAGGTTCCAACTATCGTGTCCCGGCTCAGCGGACCGCCATCTCATGCCCCCAGCCCCGCCAACTCGACCGCCCATCCGCCAGATGAAGTGCTACGTCACAGCGCTCTGTGACTGCTCGCGGCTCATGGTCGCGGCCGTCTACGACCCCGAATCGAGATTCTGCCGCTGGTTCGTCGAGCCGGAGGTCTACATATTCGGACGCCGCCGGGTCATGGCGACACTGCTCAGCTATCTACTGACGGGCACGGACGCCGAGCAAGCGGGTGCCAAACGGGCCTGGTACTGCGCCCACGTGCCGCTGCACGTGGACAGGTCTCCGGCATACGCACCTGGTGGACGCCGCGATCCCGCCCTGGACGAAGCCCGCCACCTGGTGAACAAGTGGCAGGAGTACGCAGCCGTACCCGACCGCAGCGGGGCCTGATCCCGCGCACAGAGTTACCTGACGGCCAACCCTGGCCCGTTCGATCGAGCCCCTGACCGTGCCGCTGGACGGCGACGGCATTATTACTGCGAAGCCGATCAGGGAGCGGATCACATGCCAGTGTTCATCGTCCACGATGAGCCAGTCGGTCGGGCCCAGCGCAACTACATCGCCCACGCGGATCTGGCGCCGTTCGGGCTGGATGGCCAGATGGAACAGCTCTGGCTGAAACCCCTCAACGACGGCACCTTCTCCATCGCCTGCATCCCGTTCTGCACATATGGACTGGCTCTCGGAGATCACGTGGTCCTCTCGGAGGACGAGCAGGTCAGTGAGGTTGTGGGGCTCTCGCAGCATCGTGTCCTGCGGATGCTCCTCGCGGCTGGTCCGGACCCGGAGCGGGTGACTGAAGCAACCACTCGGATCAAGACCGAAATCGATGCCGCCGGTCTGCTGAGCGAATGGAACGGAGACCGCCACGTGGCGGTCGATGTCCCTCCGCAGGCGAACCCTTCGAAGTTGTTCGCGGCGATGGAACGCGAGGTGGCCGAAGCCGGCGCGTTCTGGGAATGGGCTGACGCTATGCCCTTCTCTTCCCACCACTGATCGGAGGTGGACCGCCCGGACGATCAAGCCATCGTCGGCTGAGGCAGCTCACCTGGCTGCGGGCAGCGGATTTAGTGGAGCCAGTTGCCGCTTCGCGGCACCGTCGGTTCGACGCCGTGTGCCAGGGTGGCGGACATGGACTGGCAGTCTGAGAGCCCAGAACTCTGGGCGTTCCTTGAGTCATTGCACCGCGGCGAGATCCTGTCGGGCACCGTCGCGGCGATCGAACGGTTCGGGATCTTCGTGGAGCTAGACGACGGTCCCGGCCATCCCACTCTGCCCGGCGTCGGGTTCATCACGATCCCCGAGCTGTCCTGGCGACACATCGACGCTCCCACCGATGTCGTCGAGGCCGGACAACGTGTCTCCTGCGAGTTCCTCCAGTTCGACACCTACAACGCGGAGGCCAGGCTGTCCTTGCGTGCACTCCAGCCCGACCCCTTCCAGGCCTTCGCCGACCGCACGATGGTGGGTCAGGCGCTGCGAGGGACCGTCATCAGGGCGCTTCCCTTCGGTGCCTTCGTCGACATCGGGGACGGAGTCGTCGGGCTGGTGCCCTTCAAGGAGGTCCACGGCAGGCCTGCGGCCGGTCCACCGGAGGCCTTCCAAGTCGGCGACGAGATAACAATCGTCGTCACGGACATCGAGCGGCCACATCGCAGGATCTTCCTCCGCAGGCCGGAGGATGCCCGCCATGCAGGTGTCGCGCCAGGCACATGACTGCGCTTCAAAGCTGGCGATTGATCACCCTCAGCCTAGCCACGAGGCCTATCGGTCACCCACTGATCGGTTGTCGTAGTGCCGCGATGGGTGACGTAGGAGCAGACCTCTTAAAGCCAGGAGCACCGGTTGTTCAGTCGCATCACGTTGGCACTGCGCGGGTCCGACTTCGTGGCCGCTTCGAGGAGGTCGGCGATCAGTTGCTGTACTGCCGGCCGGGAGCTGTTGAGGAGCCGCTCCGCGATCGCGAGGACAGCAGCGCATGCGGTGCTGTCGGCAGGTGGATGGTTGGCGGGACCGTCTACCGGAAGATCAGTCAGCACCCCGGATACCTCGCGCACGCTGAAGCGGCGGACGATGAGCGGGGCGTGCTCTTCGAGGCGGACTGGGGCGCATGGGGAGAATTCGCCGTGCCGACGTGGTACGGAAAGGGCCATACGCCGGAAACCACCGCACTGGCCACGACCCTCTCGCTCTAAACCGACCTGCGCTCCGCCTTCGACGCCGTCTACACCGGTCTGCACCGTGAGGCGCTGAACAGGCGTTACGACTGGTTCGAGAGGACAGGGCGCCCGAACTACGTGTTCTGGTGGGTCTCCGACGGTGTGACACCCACCTGGCGGGACGGGGTTTCCAGGCTGGAGCACCTCCACGACCACGACTCCGCACCGCACGCCTTCACCTTCCGCGGCTCCTTCGCCCCGGACGAAACGCCCACCACGATCACAGGATCAAAGGCATCGGACCGAAGAGCGGCCAGGTTCGCTGACAAGGAAGCCTGAACGGCCGGGTTCGCTGTCAAACACCTCGATCACCTCGATGGAATGACGGCGAACACCAGAATGGCCCGGACTCTTCCGAGACATCGGACCCCCAACGTCTCAGCCACGTCCGGGCCTCCCAGGTCAGAGCCCGCACTTCCCGGGCTCGTCCGAGACAGGACGCGGCTCGTCGGGGCGCGCGGGCGGCTTGCCGCCCCGCCGCTCCAGCATGCCCGGGACCCTTCCTCTTGACGATCACCACGTTAGGCAGCGCCTACCGCTCCGGACCCGACATCCTGTGCCCGATGACGTCGGATGCGCAGGCCGCCCGGAACGTCCGAGCCGCGCGCGGCCGGCTCAGGAGCTTGTGAGGATGACGAGTTGCTGGGTCGCGCGGGTCATCGCGACATAGCGGTCGACCGCTCCTTCGATGCCCTTGCCGAACGCCTCCGGGTCGACGAGGACGACCAGGTCGAACTCAAGTCCCTTCGACAGCTCCGGAGTCAGCGACCGTACGCGGGACGTCGTCCGGAATGCGGGATCGCCGATGACGCAGGCGATCCCGTCGGCGTGTGCCGCCAGCCAGGTGTCGAGGATCGAGCTCAGCTCCGAAGCGGATCCGTGGACGACGGGGATGTCGCTGCTGCGGATGGAGGTCGGCACATTGGCGTCCGGCAGCACGGCCCGGATGACCGGCTCGGCCTCCGCCATGATTTCCGCCGGCGTCCGGTAGTTGATGCTCAGAGAGGCCAGGTTGATCCGGTCGAGACCGATCCGCTCAAGCCGTTCCTGCCACGACTCCGTGAAGCCGTGCCTGGCCTGGGCACGGTCCCCGACGATGGTGAAGCTCCGCGACGGGCACCGGAGCAGCAGCATCTGCCACTCCGCGTCGGTCAGTTCCTGAGCCTCGTCCACGACGATGTGCGCGAACGGGCCGGCGAGCAGGTCCGGTTCGATGCCGGTCGGTGCGGTGTCGTCGACCAGGGTGTCCCGCATGTCCTGTCCGTGCAGCATCGTCACCACACCTTCGCCGTCGTCATCCGTCTGCAGCAGGGCGTCGACGACCTTGGCCATGCGCTCGCTTTCGGCGGCGACGGCGGCGGTGTGCCGGCGCTTACGCCGTGACGCCTCCGGATCGCCGAGCCGCTGCCGCGCCGCGTCCAGGAGAGGCAGGTCGGACACCGTCCAGGGCTGGTTCTCCGCGCGCCGCAGCCGCCGGACGTCGTCGGGGCTGAGCCAGGGAGCGCACTTGCGCAGGTAGGCGGGTACCGACCACAGGTCTTTGACCAGGTCCGCCGCTTCGATCAGCGGCCAGGCGCGGTTGAAGGCCGTGAGCAGCTCCCGGTTCTGCCGCAGCGACTTGCGGAGCAGGTCCGGCGAGACATCACCTTCGTGCTTGTCCACCAGGATCGCGAGCAGTTCCTCCCAGACCTGCTCGCGGGCCTCGTTGTGCGGCGTGCCGGGTTCCGCCGCTTCGAACGCCACGGCCCAGTCGTCGGCGCTCAGCCGGATGTCGGACCAGTGGGTCACGACCGTCATCCCCGTGGTGGGCGGCTCCTCGTAGAACCTGACGGCCGTCTCGATCGCCTTCACCAGGTTCGCGGACGACTTCAGGAGGGCCACGTCCGGATCGGCCTCGATCGCTGCCGCGGCTCCCTCGGCGACGAGGTCCCGCAGAGTACAGGTCTGCACGCCCTCCTCTCCGAGGCTGGGAAGGACGTCGGCGACATAGCCCAGATAGGGCTGGTGCGGACCGACGAACAGTACGCCGCCCCGGCGGTGACCGAGGCGAGGATCGGAGTAGAGGAGGTAGGCGGAGCGGTGCAGAGCGACGACCGTCTTGCCGGTACCCGGACCGCCGTCGACGACGAGCGCGCCACGGGATCCCGCGCGGATGATGGCGTCCTGGTCGGCCTGGATGGTGCCGAGCACGTCTCGCATCCGGGTCGACCGGTTGCCGCCCAGGCTGGCGATGAAGGCGGACTGGTCATCGAGCGCGGCGTGCCCGGCGAAGCCGTCCGAGGTGAACACCTCGTCCCAGTAGTCGCTGATCCGGCCGCGGGTCCAACGATATCTGCGGCGGCTCGCCAGACCCATCGGGTTGGCGTGAGTGGCTCCGAAGAACGGCTCGACCGCCGGAGAGCGCCAGTCGAGCAGCAGCCGACGACCCGTGCGGTCCGTAAGGCCGAGTCGTCCGACGTACACGGGCTCCGGGTCGTCCGCGCTGACCATGTGTCCGAGACACAGGTCCAGACCGAAGCGACGCAGTGCGCGCAGGCGAGCGGTCAGCCGGTGGATCTCCATGTCCCGGTCCATCGCCTGCCGGCCCGCGCCGCCGGGAGCCCTGCGCTCGGCGGCGAGGAGGTCGGACAGATCGGCGATCGACTCCTCAAGGCACTCCGCGATGGCCGCGAAGTGCTGCTCATCGCCGGCGATCAGCGTCGGGTCGGCCTTGGGCGAGAGATGGTCGGGAAGGTCAAACGCGCTGGTAGTCAGGGGGTTCACTCATCAGCTCCGATATGAGGTCGCTTGCGGCGTTGCGCGCGGTGAGGCGTCTGGAACGGTGTGCCGACCCCGCTGGCCATGACGGTCCACGCTCCGCCCGAGGTGGCACCACGCACATGTCGCGAGTCTCGATTTCCATGGATTCCGGCCTCGGTCGGCGATTCTGCGGCACGACCGGGGTCTTGCCGCAAGCCCCCCAGTGCGCTATACGTTGAGAGTGGAAAGGAGCGAGTGCGCCCCTTTCCTTCTTCGTCCGCCGCATACGGACATCCTCCTCCCCCTCGCGCGTCACACCGCCATATGTCTCAGCGCGGTGGGTGACGAGCCTCCGTGCGGCCGGGGCAGTGTTCGTTGCGCGACAAGGGCCATTCTCTTCTCTGCCTCACGCTGAACTCTGCCTCACGCCGAATCCGGCGGATGAGGCCACCGGCGGGAGCCACCCAGCCCTTAGAGTCCTCCGCCATGACCGAAGCGACCTATCTGCACGCCACTCGGACCGCCTACGACATCGTCGCCATCGACTACGAGAGACTCCTCCGCGACGAACTGAACACCAAACCGCTGGACCGCGCGATGCTCGCCGCGTTCGCCGAATCCGTGCGGACGCCAGACAGCGGGCCGGTCGCCGAGCTCGGCTGTGGCCCCGGTCGCGTCACGGCCCATCTCCACGCTCTGGGCGTGGACATCTTCGGCATCGATCTGTCACCCGAGATGATCGCGGTCGCCCGTCGAACGCACCCAGGACTTCGGTTCGAAGAGGGATCGATGACCGCTCTGGACCTGAAGGACGACGCTCTCGGCGGCGTCGTCGCCTGGTACTCAACCGTCCACACACCACCGGAGCTGCTGCCGACCGTGTTCGCGGAGTGCCACCGGGTGCTGGCCCCTGGCGGCCATATGCTCCTGGCGTTCAAGGCTGGAGACCTGCGTCGGCATCTGGACCGGGGATACGGCCATGAACTGTCGCTCGATGTCTACTGGATGTCTCCCGATCACGTCGCCGACCTCATGAGCAGAGCCGGACTCGTCCTGGACGCCCAGTTGATCCGCGAACCTGACGAGAGCGAGAAACCCCGGCAGGGCCGGCAAGCCTTCTTCCTTGCCCACAAACCCGACGGATCGTGACAGAAGACATCAGGTCGAGCGAGACGGACGAACACCGGGCGTCTCGCTCGACCTGAGGCATCTCAGGCGGTCGGCGTCACGCGTTCTGTCCGGTCCGGCGTCACACGTTACGGTCGGCCTCCTGAGCCGCGCGCTCCAGCCGGCTTCGATACTCCTCCCACCACGCCGAATCGCCCGGCGCCATGCTGTCGTTGCCCTTGTTCATCCCCACCACACCGTCCATGAGTTCCCGGATGATGTCGGCGTGCCCGGCGTGCCGGTGCGTATCAGCGATCACGCGCACGACGGCGTGATGCAACGTCACCTCGTCTCTGCCGCTCGGCCACCACGGCACCCTGCCGGTCGTGTCCAGAGCCAGCGCGTCGATCGTGGCGTCCGCGTGCGCCCACGCCCGGCGGTAGAGCTCCACGATGTGCTCGCGCGATTCACCGGCGGTGGCCCACATGTCCGCGTTGGGTTCAGCGGCGTCTTCGAGCCAGGGCAGCGGCTCGCCGGACGGCCGTCCGAAGGTGTCGCCGAGGTAGCCCAGCTCCACGCCGGCCATGTGTTTCACCAGGCCCAGGAGGTTGGTGCCGGTCGGCGTCAGCGGACGGCGGATGTCGTACTCCGAGAGCCCTTCGAGCTTCCACAGCAGGGCATCGCGGGCGGACTGCAGGTAAAAGTGAAGGTCAGCCTTGGCGTCCGATGCGGTCATGGAGCAAGTCTGCCGCTCGCGCGGTCTCTGTCCACCGCCTTTTCCCACCGCTCGCGGCGAACCGGACCAGAACGAGACCGTCTGACACGACGAGCGAACCAGACCGGATCAGTTGAGACAGGGAGCAGGTCAGCGGGTCGGCAGAGACGGGACACGGTGGATGTCTCAGCGAAGCTGCCCGGCCGCCGCCGGGTTCTTGCGCCAGACGAATATCTCGGTGCCAGGCCGGCGCTCGGAGAAGCGGCCCGAAGGCGACGCATCCCGCAGTAGCCGATTGAGGTCCGCCTCGAAGTCGCCGTGCCGCGTGCCGAAGAGATGCGGCGCGGAGGAAGACAGCGAGAACACCCATGCGAGGACATCACCGCAGGTGCGTTCCAGCGCCTGCCCTCCGGGCACGACATACCGCTCCGGGCCGGAGAAGCCCGCCCGGCTGAGAACAGCGCTCTCTCCGCCTGGTGTTCCGTGCGGCAGTACTCCACGGCCGGCTCGTCGGACCGGTCCCAGATACTGCCTGATCAGATCCTGGACAGCGGTATACGGAACAGCCGGATGCGGGAGACCGTCGACGGCTCGCGTCTCCGTCTTCAGGTCCGCGATGTGGACCAGTGCACCGGCCCACCGCAGCATGTCCCTGACGGTCGCCGCCACCAGATCGCGATCCATCCAGTGAAAGGACTGGCCAAAGGTCGCGATGGTGAACGTCCCGAGGCCCGCCGGCAGGTATTCGGCGCGGATCCGAACCCATCGCGCCTTGTCCGTCACTCCTGCCTCGGCGGCCCGGCGTCCGGCCTCAGCGATCATCCCGCTGTCCGGGTCCACACCGACCACCTCACTGAACAGGTGCGCCAAACCGAGAGCCAGTGTGCCGGGCCCACAGCCCACATCGATCAGACGGCCGCGGCCGTCGAGTGTCAGCACCTCGGCAAGCATGTCCGCGAGCCCGGGTGCGTACGGAAGTCTCCCGCGCTGGTAATACGGCGCCGCGCCCAGGAACAGCGTGTCGTCCCACTCCCAGCCCCTGGGCATATCCATCTACCGCCTTTCTCCCGTGGACTTCCGCCCGTCCCATCGATGCTCCACGGATCGATCATGCCGGAGCACCTGCCACCACGACCCGCGCCCGGGAGAGACAACGCAGCCCTCGGGCGGAACCGTTGCGGCCGTTGTGCCGGCCGCAACGGTTCCGGTCTGCTCATCGCGAGTCTTTTCAGGAGTTTCAGGAGTTTCAGGAGTTTCAGAATCAGGAGAGGAAGGGCACGACGTCCGCCACCGAGGTGTGCCAGTTGGTGACGATCGGCTTGTCGACGGTGATCGTGCCGACCGGCAGAGAGACCGGGTTCGGGTCGTCGTTGCCGACGGCGACGATGATGCTGTCCAGTTCCTTGCCACCGTTGTCCTTGGTGGTCTTCGGGTTCACTCCCGCGTAGACGGTGCGGCCTCCGGTCAGTGTGATCGCGTCACCGGCGACCTGCTCCGCCGGGTGCGCCTCGGTACCGTCGGATCCGAAGGCCACCGTCGGAAGCCCGCTGGGCAGGACACAGGTGATGCCGCGCTTGGCCTTCGCGATGATCAGGATGTATCCGCCGGCCTGGCTCTCGGACTTGGTGCTCCAGGAAATGTCGTTGGCGCCGCAACTCTGCCCGTAACCGGTCTTGTCACCGCTGCCGGAGCCGCCACTGGCGTAGCCCGCGTTGGTGCCGGAGGCGCCACCGCTGCCCGAGGCGCTGCTGCCCGTACCGGTGCTGCTGCCGTTTCCCTTGTTCGCGCTTTCCTTGCCCGCTGTGCCGGAGTCCTGTGACGTGTCCGGGCCGGTGGCGTCGGAGGACGGGCCGGCTGTGGTGGCCGCGCCGTCGGCGGGAGCGGAAGAAGAGGCCTTCGCGGCGTCTGTGTCCGTGTTCTGGCAGGCGGTCAGTGACAGGGCGGCGACAAGAGCGGTGGCTGCCAGGGCGGTGGTACGGATGCGGTGCTTGCGCATGATTCTTCTTCCCGTGTCGGTTGGATCGAGCCTGCTGCCCACACCGGACGCGGTGTTGCGACGGCGCGGCGGGCTCGGAGAGACAGAAGTGTGACGACGGCACGGGACTCGGTCGCTGGAGCGACGAGCGCTTCCCGGGCCGGTGCCGCTGTCTGGTCACAGCTTTCGGCCCGCACCGTCCTGGCGGCAACCATCCACCGGGAGAATGGGACGCTGGAATGAAAAAACGACCTCTGACCTGCGGAAACGCCATGCTCCTGGAACGGTCTTCCGGGACGGGCCAGGACGCGGGCGCCACATCCCGTCCGGTCGGTCTTCTCGGATCGGCGCGTGCCGTCAGCCGCAATGGACCGGCGGCGCAGCGAAGACACCTACGGCCCTGCCCCCTGGAGGAGGAGCAGGGCCGTAGGCGCCGGTCCGGGTCCAGGCCGGATGACGGCCGGACCCGGCGAGCCGTGGTCCGTACGGCCCTCGGCGAATGAGCGCCGGAGAGCCCGGACCAGATGCGGAGACGGGTCACCTGGCTGTCCCCTGCCGATCCGGATGGGGAGCGGCCGGCCATTGCCGCGCCAGGCACTCGTCTCACCGCCGCCGCTCCGCCGACCGTGTCGCCCGGTCAGCGAAACCGATCAGCGGAACCGGTCAGCGGAACCGGTCAGCAGTGGATGAAGATGCTTCGCCAGCCGAACGGCTTGGCACTGTGCGAGTCGCCCCTGAAGGTGTAATGGCTCACCCCCCGACAACCGCTGCTGTTGTACATCGTCGCGTCCTGGCCGGTGTGGTCGAACCGGTAGGCCGCGCGGAAGTTGGGATCGATGTTGCTGCAGCCGCACGGCGTGATCTGCTTGGCGCGGCCGGTGTCCTGCGGGCCCTCCCAGCTCAGGAAGCTGCTCGCGAAGGCCGTGCTCGTGCCCAGGGCCAGTACGGAGGTCATCACCGCGGCGGTGACGGCGGAACGGAGGGCGTGACGGTTGCGCATGGGACTCCCAACGATGCGTGGTGCGTTACATCACTATCAGTACCCAACTGAAGACAGAGAGTTACCAGTTGTCGGTAGCAGGCAGGCGCGGGCCGAGAGCGTGCGCCCGTCGCCATGCGCGCCCCTGGTACGCGGGCACGCCCGGCAGCCGCCGTCGGACGCCGTGCGATGCTGGGCCGGTGAACCAAGCCGACCTGGTCCGGCTGCGCCAGGCCCGCGACCTGATGGACCGCGAATACGCGCGGCCACTCGACGTCCCGGCGCTGGCGCGTACCGCGCTCATGTCGCCCGGGCATTTCTCCCGCAGCTTCCGCGCCGCTTTCGGAGAGACCCCGTACAGCTATCTGATGACACGCCGGATCGAGCGCGCCAAGGCGCTGCTGCGCCGTGGTGACCTGACGGTGACGGAGGTCTGTTTCGCGGTCGGATGCTCGTCGCTGGGGTCGTTCAGCTCGCGGTTCACCGAGCTGGTCGGAGAGAGCCCGAGTGCCTATCGGGCCCGTGGCCACGACCAGGGCGCGGCCATCCCGGCCTGCATCGCCAAGATCATGACGCGGCCGGTCAGGAATGGAGAAGCGTCCTCAGCCGCCCGGTCGTAGCGTGACCGGTATGGATATCAAGCTTTCGCAGTGCTTCATCGCTGTCGACGACCACGACAAGGCCCTCGCCTTCTACCGCGACATTCTCGGTCTTGAGGTACGCAATGACGTCGGATTCGAGGGGATGCGCTGGGTGACGGTCGGCTCGCCGTCCCAGCCGGACGTGAACATCGTCCTCGAACCGCCCGTCGCGAACCCGAACGCCTCACCCGCCGACAAACAGGCGATAGCGGAGCTGATGGCCAAGGGCCTGATGCGCGGCGTCATCTTCGCGACCGATGACTGCGACGCCACCTTCGAGCACATCCAGGCCGCAGGCGGCGAGGTGATCCAGGAGCCGGTCGACCAGCCCTACGGCGTCCGCGACTGCGCCTTCCGCGACCCTTCCGGCAATCTGCTGCGCTTCACCCAGCCCCGCGGTCAGTAGTCCGCCGACCGGCCGTGACCTGACGGGCCCCGGAGGCCCACGCGCCGGCGGTGCCCGAGCCTCACCAGAGGCCGAGCCCGTCGCGCAGCCGTCCGAACGCCAGCTCCGCGGCGGCCACCGCGTCGGGATAGACCTCCGCGGCCTCCTCCCCGGCGGCGACCCGACGCCAGTTCTCCTGCGCGAGAATCCGCAGTACGGCGATGATCTGCCCGGCTCCGAGCGCACCCTCGATACCGCCGCCGAGGGCCGCGGCCAGCGCCTCCTCGGAGCGCCGCTGATACGCGTACAGCCGCGCGACCAGGCTCGGCGTCCCGTACAGCAGCCGGTGATAGACGAGCACACCGTCGTCGTCATTGAGCCCGGTCACCGGATCGCGCTGGTCGAGACCGGCCAGGAAATGCCGCCGCAGGGCGTCCAGCGGACGGACATCGCCGGGCCGTCCCGACACCACCCGGGCCGCCTCGTCCTCATGGTCGGCGAACCGGTGCAGCGCCAGATCCTCCTTGGCGGGAAAGTACCGGAAGAGGGTCGGCTTGGAGATCCCGGCGGCGGCCGCGACCTCCGCGACGGAGACGCGGTCGAAGCCCTTCGCGAGAAAGAGCGTGATCGCCGCGTCGGAGATGGCCCGGTGCCGCTGCCGCTTCTTGCGTTCCCGCAGCCCGAGGCCGGAGTCATGGCCGTGGCCGTTGCCGCGGTCCTCGTTACCGTCGTCGCCGTTCATGACCATAAAGCGTACGCAGCGCCAAGGGCTGTCCCGTAATCCCTGGTGGATCAGCGCGCGGCGCCGGATGCGGTGCGTCGCAAGGCGGAGGAGCGTCCCCATACTGGGCGTATGGGGGCGTTCCGACAACGCGGCGAGGTGCCGTAGCCGACGTCGCGCGCCCGCCTGGGCTTACGGGACAGCCCTCAAGGGCAGTTTCGTAAATCCGTCCTGGCCGGCGCCGGACAGCGGGCCGGGCGTCAGAAGACGTCCGGGCACCAGGGCCGCCGCGCCGTACGGAAGAGCGACTCCGCGACCGCCGCCGCGCCGGGCCGCTCCTCGGTCAGGACACCCAGCGCCGCGAGCCGTACCGCCGATGCGTCTCCCAGGTACAGCGCGGCCAATTCCCGTGCTCCCAGCGCGATATCGGGCGACTCCGTGGTCGGAGCGCAGTCGGCCCCGGCCGGAGAGGCGTCCAGCCGGAAGCGGCCGGCCGCCGGCCCGCCGTCGTCGTGGATCTCCAGGACCAGGCTGCCCGCCACGGCGTACGTACGGGCCTCAAGGGCGCGTACGACATCGAGGATCCGCAGCCACAGATAGTCGGCGTGGGTCACGATCCGCGCGGCGCGCGGGTCGGGAAGGAAGTACGGCAGCAGATCGTCCGGCGCGCGGTATCCGGTCCTGACCGTGGTGATCCAGTCGATCGAGCAGATGAACCGCCACAGCGCGCGCTCCGCCGCCGGGGTCAGCGCGGTCAGCCGCCGCACCGACGCGGTGTTGAGCGGCTGCTTGCCGTCGCCCCAGGTGCTGTCGGCGGTGTAGACGGCCAGGCCCTCGACCTCACCGGCCGCCGAGCGGTAGACGGCGTAGAAGGGCTCGGTCCAGGCGTGACCGCTGGGCGCCTGGCCGGTGTTGAGCTGCCACCAGCGCTCGTCGCGATCGGTCGCGCCGGGCTGGAGCGCCCGGAAGCGGTCGTGGAACTCCGGCCCGAGTTTGCGTATGTCCGCGCCGTCGACCAGGTCGATCCGGCCGCCGTCCGCCGGGCTCGCCCAGCGCGGATCGAGACCCGCGCGCGGTACATCGACCGACCACTCGGTGATCGAGGTGGCCGGACCGAAGCCGTACCGGCCGTAGATCGGATACTCGGCGGCGATCAGCGTGGCCACGGCGTCACCGCGCTCCCGCGCGGCCGTCAGATCGGCGGCCATCATCCGGCTGAGCAGTCCGCGCCGCCGGTGTGTGGGCGAGACGGTGACATTGGAGATCGCGTCCGCCGTCAGCACGGCGCCGCCGACCACCGTGAGCTCCTGAGTGAAGGACCGGAACGTCGCCACACAGCGTCCATTGTCGAACGCGCCCTGCGTACGGGCCAGATCGGTACTGGCGAGCCGCCCGGCCACCACCTCGTCCGCCATGACCGGCGGACGCAGAAATCCGGTGTCCAGGGCGCGTGTCCAGTCGGGAAACTCGGACGCGGTGACATGACGGACCTCAAGATTCATGCTCACACGCTAAACGGCGCGCCTCTCCTCCCGCAGCCGGGTTTTTCACCGGCGCTCGGGCGTGCGGACGCTCAGAACGCCGCGCGGACCCCGCCGACCTCACCGCCGCCGCCCAGCAGCGGCGCCCGTCCGATCCGGCCCACCACCTCGGCGTCCACGCCCAGCAGGCCGAGCGCGCGCGCCAGCACCGGACCGAGCGCCCGTGTCCCGCCGTCGTCGATCTTGAAAGCCAGCGCGCGGCCGTCCGGCAGAGCCACCGCCTGCACCGCCTCCGCGCCCATCTTGGACAGCGTGCCGGGCACCTCCCGCATCAGCCAGGTGTCGGGCCTGCGCGTGCCCGCGACAAACTCGGGGTGGGCACGCATCGCGTCCGCCACCCGGCGCTCCGCCGTGCCCGGCGCGGCCAGCACGAAGTGGCGGAAGGCACGGGCCAGTCCGGTGAGGCTGAGCGCCATCAGTGGCGCGCCGCAGCCGTCGGTACCGACGGCCGAGACCCGCTCTCCCGCCGCCTCCTCGACCACCGTACGGACGAGCCGCTGGAGCGGATGGCCCGGATCCAGATAGCTGTCCGTCGGCCAGCCGTTCAGAGCGCAGGCCGCCAGCATCGCCGTGTGCTTGCCCGAGCAGTTCATGACGACGCGGTCGCGCACTCCGCCGGAGGCGAGATAGGACTCCGCCTCGACCGGGTCCAGCGGAAGATCCGGCGGCGTCCCGAGATCGGCGTCCGTCAGTCCGTACTCGGCGAGCATCTCCCGTACGAGAGCGAGATGGAAACCCTCGCCGGAGTGGCTCGCGGACGCCAGGGCCAGCCGCTGACCCGACAGTTCGAGTCCGGCCCGCAGCACCGCGGCGGCCTGCATCGGCTTGTTGCTGGAGCGAGGAAAGACCGGCGCGGCCGGATCGCCGACCTCCAGTTCCACACTGCCGTCGGCGGCGAGCAGCACCAGCGAACCTCGGTGCCGGCTCTCGACAAAACCGGATCGCACGGCTTCCGCGAGAACCGGGGATATGGCGGTGGCGCTGCTCATCATCAGCCTTCCGGGGCCGGACCCGCTCCGGAAGGCATCAGCGGCATGAGCATCAGCGGCATTACGTGAGCAGGTCGTCTACTTGTGCTTCTCCCTCACGGTACCTGCGGGCGATCTCCGCACTGCAATCGTCAGCGGTCCGTTGCAGTTGGTGACGGCGGCGCGAGAGCTGCTGCTCATTGCCGACCAGCCGTCCCATCGCCGAGAGCAGCTCCTCGTCCGTGCGCGCCTCCAGATCGGAGAGCTCCACCTCGGCGAGCGTCTCGGCGGCCAGTTGCCGGTACTCCGCGCTGCGCGGCGTGGAGAGCGTCACATGACGCGCGGACGAACGGTGCCGCGAAGGGCTGTCGGTGAGAATCTCGGAGAGCCGGTCGACCACGGGAGTCTCCGGCGCGGTACGGCGGGCCAGCTCGGCCCGCAGGATGTCGATCCGGCCCTGGAGCAGCCGGCGCAGATAGCTGAGATCGGCCTCGTCGCGCTGGGAGTCACGGCGCAGCGCGCGCAGCTCCGGCAGTCGCAGGATCCTGAAGTCGTACGGCCGGGGCGCGGGCAGCGTGCCCTCGACGGCGGTCCGCTGCACGGGCGGCCGCAGTCCCGGCGCTCCGGAGCCGCTGCCCGGGCCCGCGCCGGGAGGGCCTGTGCCCAAGCTGGTGCCGACGGCGGCGGGACCGCTGCCGGTCCCGGTGGTGGTCCGGGTCGTCGGTACGGGACCGGGCGACTGCCCGGCGCCTGATGTACTCATCGCGCGTACTTCCCCTCACTCCGCTGGGGAGACCCGTCCCTCGCTCCGCTGGGAACCCCCATCCCTCGACCGGTACGCGAACGCACCGCCTCCGTGCATGGTGCCACTCCGGCCACCGGGCATGCGTGCAATCTGCACCCGTTCGGCCCCCGATAGGTTGGCCCGTATGCGTGCAGTGGTGCAGAGGGTCGACGGCGCGAGCGTCGTCGTCGTGACGGAGTCCGGAACGGAAACCGTCGGCGAGATCGTCGGCGAAGGACTGTGTGTGCTGGTGGGAGTCACCCATGAGGACACAAAGGAGAAGGCGGCCCAGCTTGCCCGCAAGCTCTGGTCGCTGCGGATCCTGGAGGGCGAGAAGTCCTGTTCCGATGTGAACGCCCCGCTCCTGGTGATTTCGCAGTTCACTCTCTACGGGGACGCCCGCAAGGGTCGCCGGCCCACCTGGAACGCGGCGGCGCCGGGCGCGGTGGCCGAACCGCTGGTCGACGAGGTGGTGGCGCGGCTGCGTGAGCTGGGAGCGCGGGTGGAGACGGGCCGGTTCGGAGCGGACATGCGCGTCTCGCTCACGAATCACGGCCCGTTCACGGTGGTGCTCGACATGTGACGCCGGAAGCGCGCCGGTCTCCGGCGCGCTCGACGCCACTCGACCGGCCCGCCACCCGACCGGCCCGGCACGCGGCTGCCGGGAAGCGGCTCAGGCTTCCACGACCGCTTCCTGCGCCGCCGCCGTGTCTCCCGCCATCAGCTCCGCGTCCACCGGCACATTGCGCTTGACCAGGGCCAGAGCGATCGGGCCGAGCTCATGGTGGCGGGCCGAGGTGGTGATGAAGCCGAGCTGCCGCCCGTCGGCTCCGTCCGCCGCGAGGCGTACCGGAGTGCCGTGGCCCGGCAGATGGACGTCGCTGCCGTCCAGGTGCAGGAAGACCAGCCGGCGCGGCGGCTTGCCCAGGTTCTGCACCCGGGCCACGGTCTCCTGGCCCCGGTAGCAGCCCTTCTGCAGATGGACCGCGCTGCCGATCCAGCCCAGCTCGTGCGGGATGGTCCGGTGGTCGGTCTCGAAGCCGAGACGCGGCCGGTGGCTCTCGATGCGCAGCGCCTCGTACGCGAGGATCCCGGCCAGCGGCCCGTGCGCCGCCGCGTAGGACTCCAGGCCGGCGCGCGGCAGGAAGACGTCCCGGCCGTACGGTGTCTCCCGTACGACGGCGCCTTGCGGGGCCTCGGCGATGGAACCGGCGGGCAGGTGGACCACCGCGAATTCGTCCGTACGGTCCGCGACCTCGACCTGGTAGAAGAACTTCATCGACTCCAGATAGGCGATGAGCGCCTCCTGGGTGCCGGGCTCGACATGCGCCCAGACCGTCGTGCCGTCGTCCACGAGATAGAGCGCGTGCTCGATGTGGCCGTTCGCCGAGAGGACCAGCGCCTCGGTCGCGCGGCCCGGCGGCAGCTCGCTGACATGCTGGGTGAGCAGCAGATGCAGCCAGCTCAGCCGGTCGTCGCCGGTGACGGTGACGACGGCGCGGTGCGAGAGGTCGACGAGACCGGTGCCGTCGGCCAGCGTGCGCTGTTCGCGGAACAGATCGCCGTAGTGCGCGGCGACACCTTCGTCCTGGCCTTCGGCGGCGACGGCTCCGGGCAGGGCCAGCAAGGGACTCTTCATACTGATTAGCCTACGACTCGCCGTTCGCGGCGCGGGCCGTGCAGTTGCGGCAGCGGCCGAAGATCGCGAAGTGCTTCATGTCCGTCGTGAAGCCGAAGGTCTCGCGGAGCTTGTCGGTGAACTCCGCGGCGACCTCGGTATCGGCCTCGATGACGTTCGTACAGTCCCGGCAGACCATGTGGATGTGATGGTGGCGGTCGGCCAGGTGGTACGTCGGAGCGCCGTGCCCGAGATGCGCGTGCGAGACGAGTCCCAGCTCCTCCAGCAGCTCCAGCGTCCGGTAGACGGTGGAGATGTTCACACCGGAGGCGGTTCTGCGCACCTCACCGAGGATGTCGTCCGGAGTCGCGTGTTCGAGCGAGTCGACGGCTTCCAGGACAAGCTGGCGCTGCGGGGTCAGCCGGTAGCCGCGCTGCCGCAGATCGCTCTTCCAGTCGGTGCTCACCACGGACCCAGTGTAGGCAGGCCCGTCCCGGCCGGGGACCGATCCGCGCCAGTGCGCCGATCGGGGCAGGTCGGGCCTGGTGCGGCAGCGGCCGGCGGGGCCTGCCCGAGGAAGGCGCGGGGCCTACTTGAAGAAGGCGATGCCGTCGTCCGGCAGGTCACCGAGGTCCTTGGCCCAGGCCGCGACCTGGTCCGGCGAGACGACCTTCTTGAGGTGCGCGGACATGTACGGCCGCAGCGGGACGTCGGGCGTGGACTTCTCGCCCACCCACATCAGGTCGCCCTTCACATAGCCGTAGAGCCGCTTGCCACCGCTGTACGGGCCGGAGGCCGCCGTACGCGCCACCGCGTCGGTGACCAGGTCGATCTGCGGCTTCTGGTCGGCCAGCTCGCCGTACCAGACCTCCACGACACCCTGGTCACGGACCATCACGACCTCGACCTTGCGGTCCTTGTCGATCCGCCAGAAGCCCGACTCGGACTCGATCGGCCGGACCTTCTTGCCCTCGGCGTCCAGTGCCCAGGTGTGGGACACGTACTCGACGAAGTCCCTGCCGTCATGGCTGAAGGTGACTTCCTGGCCGAAATTGGCCTTCTCCTCGCCGGGAAAGTCAAAGACGCCGACGCCTTCCCAGTCGCCGAGGAGGAAGACGAGCGGAACAAGGTCCGGGTGCAGGTCGGACGGAATCTCGATCATGAGCAGCTCAGGCGATCTGTAGTGGTGAGAGGGCAGGCGCGGGCGAGGGCCGGACGCCGGTGCGCGGGCGCGACAGGGTCAGCGCTGGCCCTGGTACAGCTTCTTCACGGTCAGAGCGGCGAAGGCGAGCACGCCGACACAGACGAGGACCAGCAGGGCAGTGAAAAAGTCCTCAAGCACGGAGGCTCCTCGGATGAGTGATGCGGACGGGAAGGGCCGGGCCCCAGCCTAATGGGTGGGAACCCGGCCCTCTCGATGAGGTGCTGCCCGCTCAGCCGAGGAGCTGGTTCTGCAGGATCAGCGTCTGGTGGAACGGCACACCGGCGGCGCCGCCCTTCCGCTCCTGGACGACCAGCGCGAGGGTGTCACCGGCCAGCACATACGCCTGGCGGACCTGCGTATCGCCGTACGGCTTGGGCTCCGCGTACACATAGCTCGTGGTGTCCTCCACGGCTCCGGCGGTGTCGGACCACTCTTCGTCCAGCTCGGTGGTGGGCGCGGCGGCCAGCGGCACACCGGCGACCAGCCCGGCGAGCACCTGCCGGTCCTTGAAGCCCTCCGCGAACGCGACCGAGTCGAAACGCAGCAGATAGACGCGTGAGCTGGTGCCGTCGGGCATCGTCCAGCCGCGCGCCGCGATATGCCGTACGGCGTAGTCGCGCAGCCCCGTCCCGAGATCGGCGCGCTTCTCCGGCGCGTACTCGGACAGATACTGCTCGGTGCTCACCCAGCCGCCGGTCAGCTTCTTGTCGGCGGTGGCCCCGGCCGGAGCGGGCAGCAGCAGATCGCGCAGATCGGCGTGGTGGATCTCCGCCGTGTTGGCCTCGTTGAACGGGCGCGGAGAACCGGCCGGCAGCGCGGGCAGGGTGAGCCGCGGATAGTCCCAGCGGCCGTCGCTCCGTGTGGCGAGGCCGGGGACGTCGGTGCGCTCCATGCCGGTGATGGAGAAGGCGACGCCGGTGCCGAGGCCACCGCAGACCAGCACGGCGGCGGTCCAGCGCGCGACCGCGCGCAGCACCCGGCGGGGCGGCCCGGGCGGTCGCGGAGGCCCGTCGGGAAGGGCGCCTGGTTCCGGCCACGAGAGGCCGGCGGCCGGTGGCACCGGCGGCCGGTCCGGCAGCGGCGGTACGGAGGCGGCGGGCGCGGCCGTGGCTTCGGCGGCGGGCGCGGGCGCGTCCGTGGCGGCGGAAGTGGCCACCGGGCCGGAGACCGGCTCGGGCGCGGACTCCGCCGGAGTGGCTGCCTGCTCGGTCATATGTACTTCCCCGGGGATGCGATGTGGCCGAGCTGATCCTTCATCAGATCGGCCACGGCGGACGTGTCGAGCGGCTTCGTGCCGTACGCGACGATGTGGACGGTCAGTTCGCCGTCGTACGCCACGCACTCCATCCCGTCGAGGTCGGTCTTGGTGTTCTTGGGAGCCAGGAAGCAGGCGGCCTTCTTGTGGCCCTCGACGGCCGGGCCCTTGCGCGTGCCGGGACGCTGCGACTGGCTCTTGTACCAGTTGTGGACGGCTTCGCGGTCCGTGATCCGCATGACGTAGATCTCGGCGACGAGATCGTTCGAATCCGCGGTGTACGAGCGCGAGGCGAGGCCCTTGACACCGAGCTTGTCGATCTCCTTGTTGAGCTCTCGCCGTATCTTGCCGGAGAGCCCTTCACCGATCGACTTCATGAGCGTCGTCGCCTGCTTGGCGGTCAGCTCGTCGTCGTTGCCGAACTCTCCGATGTCGGGACCGAGGCGGAAGCCGTCGGGCACGGGCAGCAGTTTCCGGCTGAGGTCGGTGTCGGTCCGGCCCTTGCCGATGTCACCGGCCGGGTCCGGGTCCGGCTTGGCGGCCGTCTTCTTCCAGACGGTGGTGGGTGCGGTCTTGTCGGCCCGGTCGACGGTGTTCTTGGTGTACGCGATCCCGCCGCCCGCGGCTCCGAGGACAAGAACGGCGGGCAGTACGGTCCCGACGAGCCGCCGCGCGAGCGTGCGCCGGGACGGCGCTGCCGGAGACGCGGGAGCGCCGTCCGTACCGGCCACCGGCTCGGCCGGGAGCACCGGCTCGACCGGGGCCTGAGGCTCGGCAGGCGGTTCGACCGGGACCGGCGGCTCAACCGGCGGCTCAACCGGAGCGGGCTCGGCCGCCGGCTCCTGGGACGTCTGGGTGTTCCGGTCGTCGGTCACAGGCGCTCCAGTTGCCGCTCGGCCAGCGTCCGGATGTCCTTCTTGCTGATCGGCTTGGTGTCCAGGATGTTGATCTCGATCATGATGTTGCCGCGTTGCGCGACGGCGCGGGCCCGGTAGGACGCCAGGTATCGCGCGGTCTCCGGACGGGGCTTGTACACGTAGTAGCGGCCGTTGCCGCTGCCCTTGATGGGGTCGCCGGAGTTCCCCGCGCCTTCCTCCGGGTCGGGCATATATGCCTGCTGGCCCTCGCCGTGGTCGACGGCGCCCATGGTCGAGCCGTCCTGGAACTGCACGAGCACGATGTTCGTCACGCGGTACTCGTCCTGCTCCCAGCTCGTGACCGCGATCCGGCGCAGGTCCGCGGAGGCCAGCTCCTCGAACATGTAGTCCTCGCTCTCGAAGTCGAGGGCGTAGCCGCTGAGCGAGAGCCAGCCGTCGCCGACCCCGTACGCGGCGCCGTCACGCGCGCCGGAGGGCTTGGTGAGCAGCAGCTTGTGCAGATCGCCGTCCGTCCTGACCCGGTTGTCCTCCTTGGCGGACAGCGGATCCGCTTCCTTGCCCTTCGGAAGAGACTTGGCGGGATACGCCAGGCCCGGCTGGGAGAGCGCCGCGAGCGGGGTCGGCGCGCGGTCGGCCTGCACCGTGTAACCGACGGCGACTCCGCCGACGACACCGAGCACCGCGGCGGCGGCGATCAGCAGGATCGTACGGCCGCGTCGGCGCGGCGGCCGCGTCGGCCGGGCCGGAGCAGGCTGAGGCTCCGGAAAGCCCACCGGCTCCGGAGCTGGCAATGATTCCAAAAGAGGGTCCCCCCACGAGACCTGAGGCGCGGATTCCGTTATCCGCGCACAGACCTGACCCATGAACGCGAGGTGGGGTTGTACGGCGGCGGATTACAGTTCGGCATATGCAATCGGCGAAGAAGCTCGTGATCAAAGTGACCGCCGGGTCCGACGCCCCGGAACGCTGCTCTCAGGCCTTCACGGTGGCCGCGGTCGCCGTGGCCAGCGGAGTGGAGGTCTCGCTCTGGCTGACGGGTGAGTCCGCGTGGTTCGCGCTGCCCGGACGGGCCGCGGAGTTCGAGCTGCCGCACTCCGCGCCGCTGCCGGATCTGATCGAGTCGATCCAGGCCGGCGGCCGGATCACGCTGTGCACGCAGTGCGCGGCGCGGCGCGACATCGCGGAGAAGGATGTGCTGGAAGGAGTACGGATCGCCGGCGCGCAGGTCTTCGTCAGCGAGATCATGGCCGACGGCGTGCAGGCACTCGTCTACTGATCCGGCGCGCGGCCATCCCTCGCGCGTTCGTCCACCGACCGCGCGCTGAGCGAGTCGGGCCGGGCGGTGATGCCGCGCGCCCGCTCAATGAATCCCGTGCGCGTCTACAGGTCCTGTCTGCGCCCGCCGGACGGTGGCTTGTCGCGCTTCTTGCCGTCCAGTTCGTCCCACCACTCGTCCGACTTGGGGTCTCCGGTCGGGTCGTCCCACCAGCGGTCGTCCTTGCCGCGCGCGTTTCCGACCATCGCCGCGATCGGCGGGATGATCATGGCGACGACACAGAGTCCGACAGCGGCCGGGACCGACCAGAGCCTGACGAAGGCCCAGGCCGAGATGAAGATGGCCAGGCACCCGCCCATCAACAGGAAGTACCAACGACGCCGTCGCGTGTACATGCTTCCAGCGTACGACCGAACCGCTCGGAGAGAACCTCACGAGCGAAGGCTCCGGGCCGGGCCTCCCGCGTGCGTCGGCCGCCACCGGAGCGGCTCGGAGGGCCGCACCCGTTCCAGTGAGCGTCCAACTCCCTGGGGTGCGGCCCTCCGGCCGGTTGAGACGAACTCAGACCGCGATCGCGACCTCGGAGAGACCACCGGTCTGCGCGACGACCGTACGGTCCGCGGTGCCGCCGGGGACGAGCGCGCGCAGCGTCCAGGTGCCCTCGGCCGCGTAGAAGCGGAACTGCCCGGTCGCCGAGGTCGGGACCTCGGCGGTGAACTCGCCGGTCGAGTCCAGCAGACGCACGTAACCGGTGACGGGCTCGCCGTCACGGGTCACGGAACCCTGGATGGTGGTTTCACCGGGCTTGATCGTCGAGGCGTCGGGGCCGCCGGCCTGTGCTCCACACATACTGTTCAGTCCTCCGGGTCGGGGCGGATTTACTTGTTGGCGCCGAGCTCGATCGGCACACCGATGAGCGAGCCGTACTCGGTCCACGAGCCGTCGTAGTTCCTGACGTTCTCGACACCGAGCAGCTCGTGCAGCACGAACCAGGTCAGCGCGGACCGCTCGCCGATGCGGCAGTACGCGATGGTGTCCTTCGCCAGGTCGACCTGCTCGTCGGTGTACAGCTCCTTGAGCTCGTCGTCCGACTTGAAGGTGCCGTCGTCGTTGGCGTTCTTCGACCACGGGATGTTGCGGGCGGTCGGGATGTGGCCCGGACGCTGCGACTGCTCCTGCGGGAGGTGCGCCGGAGCGAGCAGCTTGCCGCTGAACTCGTCGGGCGAGCGCACGTCGACCAGGTTCTGCGTGCCGATCGCGGCGACCGCGTCGTCACGGAAGGCACGGATCGAGGTGTCCTGGGGCTTGGCCTTGTACGAGGTGGCGGCGCGCTCCGGGACGGCCTCGACCAGATCGCGGGAGTCCAGCTCCCACTTCTTGCGACCGCCGTCGAGGAGCTTGACGGAGTCGTGGCCGTACAGCTTGAAGTACCAGTAAGCGTAGGAGGCGAACCAGTTGTTGTTGCCGCCGTACAGGACGACGGTGTCGTCGTTGGCGATGCCCTTGGCCGACAGGAGCTTCTCGAAGCCCTCCTGGTCGACGAAGTCGCGGCGGACCGGGTCCTGGAGGTCGGCCTTCCAGTCGATCCTGACGGCGTTCTTGATGTGGTTCTTGTCGTAGGCGGAGGTGTCCTCGTCGACCTCGACGATGACAACCTTCGGGTCGTCGATGTGGGCCTCGACCCAGTCGGCGTCTACCAGGACGTCGCTGCGGCTCATGCTTTTCTCCTCCGGGGCAGTGTGCGGCGAGGTGATACGGGGAGGGCTTCCGGGCACGGGGCGGGGAGGCCTGCGTACGGCGCGGAGTGGCCCCGAGCTACTCGAAGGACCTGGAAAACGGGACGCGGACGTCCCGCTCAGACAGTGCGACAGAGCATGGCGGAGACGCGGCACAGGTCGACTGCCCGCCGCTTCGTGAGATCCGCTTGTCCCCGCTGCCGGAGACCGCTGATAAAGCACTGCATACGTCGATCGTAGGGACGTTCAGGCGGCCATGTCACCGGTGCTTCGCATGATGAGACGCGATCGTCCAAAAGGCGAGACGAAGGCCGGGCCGGCCGGCCGGACACCGGTCGGCCCTGCCTTCTCGCGTGCTTTCCATCTGCGGACCGGACACCGGCGTCTCACCATCCGGCTGTCCACCGCGCTCAGCCGTCCGGCGGCTCAGTCATCCGGCGGCTCGGGCACCGCCGCTCAGACACCCGGCGACTCGGACACCTGGCGCTCAGGCACCTGGCGCTCAGCCCGCGACCGAGATATTCGTGCCCGTACCGGAGAAGCGCAGACCGTCCTCGGCGGCGACGACCTTGTCGAGCTTGATCGTCGACGGTATCCCGTCGATCTTCAGGTCGTAGTTGACCACGTCCCGCACCTGGTCGTTCAGACCCGGCACCGCGAGCTGCGGCAGGGACTCGGCCCGCAGCCGGACCGTGTTGCCGCTCTCCAGCGACACCGTGCTGTACGCGGTGACGTTCTGGCCGTTCAGCAGCGCCCTGACCGTGTCGGGGACCTCTATGCCCGCGCCTTCCAGCACATCCGTCAGCGAGCCGGAGAGCTTGACCTGGCCCTTGGCGGCCCGCTCGGCTCCCGCGTAACCGACGGTCGCGCCCTTCGGCGCCGACTTGGCCAGATCGGCGTACGAGATGTGCGCCGAGCCGTTGGCCCGCGCGGCGGTCGCGGACGAGAAGCTGCTGTTGATCGTGACGTCCTTGAGCTCGGCCTGGACGTCGGTCACCTCGACATTGTGGCCGTCCGCGCTGGCGCTGACGCCGTCGAGAGAGATGTCGACCTCGTCCAGCGAGGAGCCGAGGATCTGGGTCAGGAAGGGAAAGCCCTTGATGGAGACCTTGGGATCGGTGCTCAGCCCCTGGCTCGACTTGATCTTGTCGGCCACCTGTCCCTCGGCGAAGTACACCGCCGCGCGGTCCGCGGCGACGAACAGCCCGCCGAAGACGATGACGAGTATCAGCAGAATTCGCAGTGCGCGCATTGCTCGGTATCCCCCACTGGGTCGTTTCGGCCCCCTGACGATCGTGAGCGTAACGCCAGTCGGGAGATGGCTCCTGCCGGAGTGACCGACGTCCGGCGGAGGTGTACGGTTCCCGGCCTCCGCCGGAGCGCCGCTCAGAACAGCACGCGGCCCAGCAGATAGACCACCGGCGCGGCGGCCGTCAGAGGCAGCGCCACTCCTGCCGTCATATGCACGAAGCGGGACGGATAGTCGTAGCTCGCGGCCCGCAGCCCGACCAGCGCGCAGACACCGGCGCCGAGTCCCAGCAGCGCGGCGCCCGAGCCCAGGTCCGTCAGACCGCCGGCCACGAGCCCGGCGCCCGCCGCGACCAGCAGCGCGACCACGACGGAGACGACACCGGGCAGCGGCAGCGCGCGGACGACCGTCGTCGCCGCGACCGCCAGCGCTCCGACCACGACCGCGTCCGGCACGGCGGCGAGATGCCCGGTGGCGATGATGGCGAGCGCCGCCGAGGCGAGAGTGGCCATCAGGCCCTGCATCCGCTCGTCGGCGCCCGCGCGGCTGCGCAGTTGCAGGACCACGGTGAGCAGCACCCACACACCGAGCGTGCCGATGATCGCGGCCGGCGCGTTCTCCTTGCCGACGGCGAGCAGGACGACATCGGCGGTCACTCCGCCCAGGAAGGCGAGCGCGATGCCCTGTCTGGCCGGCCACATGCCGTTCAGCCGGAACCAGCCGGCCGCGGTGACGGCCTGGAGCAGGACGAGCGGGACGAGCAGCGCGTACGGGCCGACGGCCGCGCCCGCCGCCAGCAGCAGCCCGAGCAGCGCGGTCAGCCCGGCCGGCTGCATGCCCGGCGGGATGATCGGCGACCGGCCCTCGGCGCGGGCGCGCTGCGCGTCGGTGATCCTGGCGTTGCCCATGGTGGTGGGCGCGTTGTAGCCGTCGCCGGAAGGCGCGGCGGCCGGTGCGGCGGACTCGTGCGGCGCGGGCGCGGCGGCGGACGCCTCCGGCGGCAGCGGATACCCGCCCTGCGGCGGCAGATACGCGGTGTCGGCGGCGGCCGACTGCTGCTGCTGCTGCGACTGATACGTCCGCTGCTGCGGCTGGTACGGCGCCTGGTGTCCCTGGCCCTGCTGCCGGCCGACCTGCGGCTGGAACTGGGTGTCCCAGGTCTGGCCCTCCCAGGTCTGCGCGGCCGCCGCGTCCGCGTGGCCCGGCGCGGGCTGACGCGGCTCGGCCCAGCCCCGGGACGCGTCCTGGTCCTGGTGCGCGCCGTGGGACGGCTGGCGCGGATGGCCGTACTGGTCGTACGCGCCCTGGTCTCCGTACTGGCCGTCTCCGTACTGGCCGTCTCCGTACTGGCCGTCTCCGTACTGACCGTACGAATGCGGCTGATCCTGACCGTACGGATGCTGCTGATCGTTGCTCATGTTGTGCGGTTCACCCTCCTGCGAACGGCGGGAGCACCTCGACCGTGCCGCCCTCGGCAAGCCGTACGGTCTCATGGCCACGGGTCCCCACGGGGTCACCGTCGACCAAGAAGGAACACCTCTGGAGTACACGGACCAGCTCACCCGGATGCCTCAGCCGCGCCGCGTCGAGTGCCTCGGCCAGGTTGTCCGCCGCGTACGGCTCTTCCGCGATACCCGCCGCGGCCTTGGCCGCGGCCCAGTAGCGGATCGTGCCCGCTGCCATCGGTGCTCCTTTCGCCGGCTCCATTGTGGACGACGGCCCGCACCGGCCGAAGACGGGCCACGCCTGCCGGGCCCGCGAGCCCGGCAGGTCCGAACGAGCGGCCCTACGCCTCCCGGGCCGCTTCGGGCCTCTCGGCACCGGGCGGACGCACCGCGTTCACCAGCCAGTCTCCGAGACGTGCCAGCAGCGCCTCGTCGGCGGCGTTCTCCGCGTGGCCCATGCCCGGCTCCAGCCACAGCTCCGCCGGTCCGGCGGCGGCCAGCATGCGCGGATGGTCCAGCGGGAAGTACGGGTCGCGGTCGCCGTGCACGACGAGCAGCGGCGTCGGCGCTATCAGCGGGACCGACTCGACCGGTGACAGCGGCACCGGATCCCAGTCCCGGTCATGGATACGGGTCCGGAGGCCGTAGCGGCCGACGAGCCGTCCGGCGGGACGGGTCACCACCCAGTGCAGGCGCCGCATCGGAGCCGTACCTCGGTAGTACCAGCGCGCGGGCGCGCTCACAGCGGCCACAGCGTCCGTCCGCGCCTCCGTGCGCCCCCTGTGCAACGCCGCGTGTCGCAGGACGACCGAGCCGCCCATCGAGAAGCCCACGGTCACCACTCTCGAATGGCCGAGCGAGCGCGCCCATTCCACCGCCGCCGCCAGATCGAGGACCTCGCGGTCACCGACCGTGGAGCGGCCGCCGGAGTTTCCATGGCCACGGAACGAGAAGGTGACCACGGCGGCACGCTGCGCGAACACCCGAGCGGCCCGTCGTACAGCCGGCCGGTCCACCGATCCGGTGAAGCCGTGGGCGATCACGATCGCGGTCCCGCCGGCCGGCCCGTGATCCTCCGCGAAACCTGCCGTACACGACTCGTACACCGCCTCGATGGAGACGCCGTCGGCGGTCCTGAGCACCGCTCGCCGAGCACCCGGAGAGCGGTCGGAAACGGATGATCTGCGGGCTTGACCCTCGGACACGGAGCGCATGTGGGTTATTCTGCTCGGAACAGGATCCGGGCAATGTAGCCCCCGGGTCCTTTTGTGTTTCCCGTGCGTTGTTACAGACAGATGACGTAAACGGAACTCATACACAGAAGGAACAGAAGGCACAGAAGGAAAACCCGGCCCCGGGGACGCGGGGCCGACCCGGCAGCATCGCGGGACAAGCACCACAAACGCAACAAGTAGTACAAATGCAGTACAAGCAGTAAGCAGTACAAGCAGTGCCGCATACGTCCTCGCAGGGACCGAGGAGGAACCGACGTAATGGGCAAGCGAACCGTGTATGGCAACAGCCCGACCCAGGCAGGTGGTCGGCGATGAGCTCTCTGCTGCTCCTGACCAATGCCCTCCAGCCCTCGACGGAGGTGCTTCCCGCCCTCGGACTTCTGCTCCACAACGTGCGGGTGGCGCCGGCCGAAGGGCCCGCTCTTGTCGACACCCCTGGTGCCGATGTCATCCTGATCGACGGCCGGCGCGACCTTCCACAGGTGCGCTCGCTCTGCCAGCTCCTGCGGTCCACCGGACCGGGCTGCCCGCTGATACTCGTTGTGACGGAGGGCGGCCTCGCCGCCGTCACCGCGGACTGGGGCATCGACGACGTGCTGCTCGACACGGCAGGTCCGGCCGAGGTCGAGGCCCGGCTGCGGCTCGCGATGGGCCGCCAGCAGATCTCGGCCGACGACTCTCCGATGGAGATCCGCAACGGCGATCTGTCGGTCGACGAGGCGACCTACAGCGCGAAACTCAAGGGCCGGGTCCTCGACCTGACCTTCAAGGAGTTCGAGCTGCTGAAGTATCTCGCCCAGCATCCGGGCCGGGTGTTCACCCGTGCGCAGCTCCTCCAGGAGGTCTGGGGATACGACTACTTCGGCGGTACGCGGACGGTCGACGTCCATGTACGGCGGCTGCGCGCCAAGCTCGGCCCCGAGCACGAGTCCCTCATCGGGACGGTGCGCAACGTCGGCTACCGCTTTGTCGCACCGGAGAAGCCGGAACGCGGTTCCGAGGAGGCCAAGGCGAAGACCGCGGCCGAGCCGGCGCCGACGGAGCCCCGGCACGAGAAGGCCGCGGAAGGACCTCAGCAGCACGCGCCGGACGCCGGACTCGAAGAGGCCAGGGAAGGTGCGGTACGGCCTGCCAAGCGGTAGGTCATCACGCGTAGACTGCCGCGCGTGGCCAAGGTGACGCGGGACGATGTCGCACGACTGGCGGGGACTTCGACCGCGGTCGTCAGCTATGTCATCAACAACGGACCCCGGCCGGTCGCCCCGGCCACGCGCGAGCGGGTACTCGCCGCGATCAAGGAGCTGGGCTACCGGCCCGACCGGGTCGCCCAGGCGATGGCCTCGCGGCGGACCGACCTCATAGGGATGGTGGTACCGGACGCCCGGCAGCCGTTCTTCGCCGAGATGGCGCACGCGGTCGAACAGGCCGCCGCCGAGCGCGGGAAAATGGTCCTCGTCGGCAACTCCGACTACCGCGACGAGCGCGAGGTCCACTATCTGCGGGCCTTCCTCGGGATGCGTGTCTCGGGGCTGATCCTGGTCAGCCAGGGCCCGAGCGAGCGCGCCGCGGCCGAGATCGAGGCGTGGGACGCGCGGGTCGTGCTGCTGCACGAGCGTCCCGAGGCGATCGACGACGTGGCGGTCGTCACCGACGACATCGGCGGCGCCCAGCTCGCCACCCGGCATCTGCTGGAGCACGGCCATCCCTATGTGGCCTGCCTCGGCGGAGTCGAGTCCACGCCCGCCGTCGGCGACCCGGTGGCCGACCATGTCGAGGGCTGGCGCCGGGCCATGCTGGAATCCGGGCGGTCCGTGGAGGGCCGCCTCTTTCAGGCGCCGTACAACCGCTACGACGCCTACCGGGTCGCGCTGGAGCTGCTCGCCGGTCCCGACAGACCGCCGGCGATCTTCTGCTCCACCGACGACCAGGCGATCGGCGTGCTGCGGGCCGCGCGCGAGCTGCGCCTGGACGTCCCCGGTGAGCTGGCCGTGGCCGGGTTCGACGACGTCAAGGAGGCCGGGCTCACGGACCCGCCGCTGACGACGATCTCCTCCGACCGTCCGGCGATGGCGCGGGCCGCGGTGGACCTGGTGCTGGACGACGGACTGCGGGTGGCGGGATCCCGGCGGGAACGCGTGAAGCAGTTCCCATCCGCGCTGGTCGTGCGCCGCTCCTGCGGCTGCGAGTAGCGAGCGCGCGCCGCACCGGCGGCCCCGGGCGAGGACCGGGCCGCCGGCAGCAAAGAGGACCGGGCCGCCGGCAGGAGAACCGGGACCTTTATATCGGGCATACACGCTTCTGTCGGGCTTCTCAGAGCGTCCTCAGCCGGTTCTCATCTACGGGTCCGACAGTCATTCCCATGACGGACTACAACCGCCCGAGCGGCGACGAAGGCAGCGGACAGCACCAGCACTCCGGATGGTCCACGGGCCCGGCCTATCCGCCGCCGCCCGCGTACGGTCCCATCCTTCCTCCGGCCCATCACGGCCATGGCGGCGCCGCACCGGCGCGCCGGGCCAAGGGCCCGCTCGCGCTGCTCGCGGCCGTGGCGATCGCCGCCGCCGTCGTCGGCGGCGGTACGGCCACGCTGGTCGGCCAGTACACCGACAGCGCCACCGGCGGCAGCTCCACCACCATCAGCGGGACGACCGTCTCGCAGAGCAGCTCCGGCACCGTCGCCGGTGTCGCGCAGGCCGTCTCGCCGAGCATCGTCGAGATCAACGCGGCATCCAGCGGCGGCCAGTCCACCGGCTCCGGCGTGATCATCACCTCCGACGGCCAGATCATCACCAACAACCATGTGATCGCCGGTGCCTCGTCGATAAAGGTCCAGCTCAGCAGCGGCAAGACCTATGACGCACAGGTCCTCGGCACCGACGCCGACAAGGACCTCGCGCTCGTCAAGCTGGACGGCGCGAGCGGCCTGAAGACGGCCACGCTCGGCGACTCCGACCAGGTGAGGGTCGGCGACCAGGCCGTGGCCATCGGCTCTCCCGAGGGCCTGACCGGCACCGTCACCAGCGGCATCATCTCGGCCCTCGACCGCGATGTCACCGTGGCCAAGGAGCAGGACCAGGGACAGCAGCAGCAACAGCAGGGCGACGGCGGCTGGCCGTTCGAGTTCGGCGGGCGCCAGTTCAACGGCGACACCGGGTCCTCGAAGACCACGTACAAGGCGCTCCAGACCGACGCCTCGCTCAACCCGGGCAACTCCGGCGGTGCGCTGATCAATATGAACGGCCAGATCATCGGCATCAACTCCGCGATGTACGCGCCGAGTTCGGCAACGTCCGGCGGCGACTCCGGCGCGGGCAGTGTCGGCAGTGTCGGTCTCGGGTTCGCCATCCCGGTCAACACCGTCAAGGCCGACCTCTCCGCACTGCGCTCCGGCGGCACCAACAGCGCCGTCTGATCCGGCACGGACCGCGACCGACCGCGCACAGCACGCGCTCGTCCATGATCGCGGCCGGGCCGCAGCGCACCGGCCGGACGGGAAGCGCGGCGCCGACGGGAAGCGCGGCGCCGCGGCCGGCCGTGCGACGCTGATAGCACCGGTCATCCGTCCCACCGAGCTGACGAGGTAGAAGCGACATGAGTCCCGCCGAGGGCGATCCGCAACGCATCCTGATCGTCGACGACGAGCCCGCCGTCCGCGAGGCGCTCCAGCGGAGCCTCGCCTTCGACGGCTACGGGACAGAGGTCGCCGTCGACGGCGTCGACGCTCTCACCAAGGCCGCCGCCTACGGTCCGGATCTGATCGTCCTCGACATCCAGATGCCACGTATGGACGGTCTGACCGCGGCCCGCCGCCTGCGGGCCGGCGGCTCGAAGGTGCCGATCCTGATGCTGACCGCCCGCGACACGGTCGGTGACCGGGTCACCGGCCTGGACTCCGGCGCCGACGACTACCTCGTCAAGCCCTTCGAGCTGGACGAGCTCTTCGCGCGGATCCGCGCGCTGCTGCGCCGCAGCTCGTACGCGACGGAACCGGGCGATCCGGCCCGGGACGACGTGCTCGCCTTCGCCGATCTGCGGATGGACCTGACGACCCGCGAAGTCTCCCGAGGCAACCGGCGCGTGGAGCTGACCCGTACCGAATTCACTCTGCTGGAGATGTTCCTGGCGCATCCCAGGCAGGTGCTCACCCGGGAGCAGATCCTCAAGGCCGTCTGGGGATTCGACTTCGAGCCGAGCTCCAACTCACTGGATGTGTACGTGATGTATCTGCGCCGGAAGACGGAGAGCGGCGGCGAGCCCCGGCTGGTCCACACCGTGCGAGGCGTCGGATACGCGCTGCGCGCCGACTCCGGAAGCGGCGGTGCGAGCGCGGCCGGGACCGGCGGCGGTCCGGAGTGATCTCTCCCGTACGCCGCTTCCGGGCGCTGCCGATCCGGTCGCGTCTCGCGTTGCTGGTCGCCACGGCCGTGGCCGTGGCGGTCGCCGCCGCGGCCGTCGCCTGCTGGCTGCTGACGCGCGCCCAGTTGGAGAGCGAGCTGGACAAGTCGCTCCAGAACACCTCGGCCCAGCCCGCCGCCGTACGGGAAGCGCTGACCAACTGCGCCACGGGCACCAGCCCCGACGGCATCACCACCACCGCCTTCGCCTATGTCCAGGTGGTGAGCGGCGACGGCAGGCGCTGTGTGTTCCCGTACTCGGAGCCGGTGAAGGTCCAGCCGCAGGATGTGGCGGTCGCGCGTGGCACCGAACAGGACAGCCTGCACAACAGCACCACCGACAGCGGCGCCGCCGTCCGCGTCAGGACACAGCGCGTGCCGCTCGGGCCCGGCGCCGAGGCCGCCGTCTCCGTGTCGCGTCCGCTCGCCGAGATCGACACCTCGCTGAACACGCTGGCCCTGCTGCTCGCGGCCGTCGCCGGTATCGGTGTCATCGGAGCGGGCGCGGCCGGCCTCTGGGTCGCCAGAGAGGCGCTCCGGCCCGTCGACGGACTGACCCACGCGGTCGAGCATGTCGCCAGGACGGAGGACCTCACCGTCCGTATCCCGGTCGAAGGCGAGGACGAGATCGCGCGGCTGTCCCGCTCCTTCAACTCCATGACCGCCGCGCTCGCCTCCTCCCGGGACCGGCAGTCGCAGTTGATCGCCGACGCGGGCCACGAGCTGCGGACACCGCTGACCTCGCTCCGTACCAATATCGAGCTGCTGGCGCGCAGCGAGGAGACGGGCCGGGCCATCCCGCCGGACGACCGCAAGGCGCTCATGGCGTCCGTGAAGGCGCAGATGACCGAACTGGCCTCGCTGATCGGCGATCTTCAGGAGCTGTCCCGCCCGGACGCCGCCGATCCGGGCCCGCTCCAGGTCGTCGCGCTCCACCAGATCGTGGAGAGCGCGCTGGAACGGGCCCGGCTGCGCGGTCCCGAGCTGACCATCCGCGCGGATCTGCGTCCCTGGTACGTACGGGCCGAGCCGGCCGCGCTGGAGCGCGCGCTGGTCAATGTCCTGGACAACGCGGTGAAGTTCAGTCCGGCGGGCGGCTCGGTGGAGGTCGCGCTGAGCGCGGCCGGAGAGCTGACGGTGCGCGATCACGGCCCGGGAATCCCGGCCGAGGAGCTGCCGTATGTCTTCGAACGCTTCTGGCGTTCGCCGTCGGCGCGCGCGCTGCCGGGCTCCGGTCTCGGACTGTCGATCGTGGCCCGCACCGTCCAGCAGACCGGCGGCGAGATCGCGCTCCGTCCGGCGGAGGACGGCGGCACGGTGGCATGGATCCGTATCCCGGGAGCGCCGACGCCGCCGCCGGAGACGTACTGAGCTGACACCGGAGCGGCTGTACAGGTCAGGCGGTGCGGGCGGCAGCGGCCGGGGAGAGTTCCTCGGCGTAGCGGCGCGCCAGTGCGTGCGCGTTCTCCAGTGAGCTCACGTGCAGCGGCACCAGATGCCGCAGCGGTTCCATCACGGGCGCGTAGGTCAGCTCGGGCGTGATCGCGCGGACGTCCAGGGCCATCAGTGCCGGGTCGCCGAGGATGACCTCCAGGGCCGGGACGACGAAGTCCTTGCCGTGGTGCGGGGCGCCGGGGCCGTAGCCGCCGCCACGGGCCGAGACGACGACGGCGGGGCGCCCGGCGGTGGGAACGGCGTCGCCGAGGCCCATGGTCCTGCCGACGATCATGATGTGGTCCAGCCACGCCTTGAACACCGAGGGCATCGACAGGTTGTACATCGGGACGGCGAACAGATAGGCGCTCGCGCCGAGGAACTCCTCGACGAGTGCGTCCTGCACGGCCGCCGCGGCTTTCTGGTCGGCCGTGTGCTCGGCCGCGGGGATGGTACGGGCGGCGATGCCGGCGGCGTCGAGATGGCCGATCGGGTCGAGGGCGAGGTCCCGATGGACGATCTCGCCGTCCCAGGCCGCCGAGAATGTGTCGGCGACCTGCCGGGAGAAGGAGGCGTCGCCGGAGGCGGAGGAGTCTATCCGCAGAAGGTAGGACATGATGGCACTTTCCGTAGCGATGGGTGGCCGAGGTCCGTATTACTTACCGGATGTTCGTAGCCCCACTATTGATTAGAATGAGGACGGTCACAAAAGGCACATTCATGTGTGAGGACACACATGAATGTGCGCTGCGGAGAGGCGACACTCATGAGCACGAGCAAAATCGGAGCGGCTCGCCGCGATGTGCGGGCGAGCGTGCGGGGCGTGCCCGGTCCTTGCGCACACTGGGACGGCCAGGACGCGGACTTCATCCGCGAGATCCTTGATCTGGTCGGCGACAAATGGAGCGTGCTGATCATCGGCACGCTCGCCGACGGCTCGACCCGCTACTCCGATCTCGCGGCCAGAATCCCCGGCATCTCCCAGCGCATGCTCACGCTCACTCTCAAGCACCTCCGGCGCAGCGGGCTCGTGAACCGCACCGCGTACGCGGAGGTCCCGCCTCGCGTCGAGTACTCGCTGACGGGCCTGGGCAGCTCGCTCCTGTCCACGGTCCTGGAGCTGGCCGCCTGGTCCGCGGACCACCACTCCGAGATCCGCGGCCACCAGAACGCCTTCGACGACTCGGCCGCGGCGAACACATGATCAGCCGTTCGGCACGCCAGGACCTCCCGCGCGGTCGCCTGTCGGCCGTCCCTCCGGTGGTCTGACGACGGCGGAGCTGACAGTCCGCCACCTTCGCGATCCGGCGGTACGCGGGCGGCCCGGCCGCCACCGGGCCGCCCGCCTCGTCAGCCGTTGTGCCGGATCAGCGATTCGACCAGTCCGGCGCGCGTGGCCGGAAAGTCCAGCGGCACGATCCCGAGGCCGCGCCAGCCGCTCGCCTCGGCGCCGTCGAGGAAGGTGTGGACCTGCGGGTTGAGCCGGTCGGAGTTCCAGCGCGGCGGAAGCAGCGCGGCCGTGCTGACGTAGTTGATGTACATCTTTCCGGGCTGCTGGGCCGCCTTGCGGAACTGCGCCTCGATCTGCGGATACTTGGCGAAAGGCTCCGCCTGGTAGTCGTCCTGGATGTCGAACAGCGCGGAGTCGCCGTAACGCACGCCGGGCAGCCCGGCGTTGTCCGCGAGCAGGACGATCCGGCCGCGCGCCTCACCGAGCGTCGGCAGAGTCGAGTCGAGCCGGAAGAGCGAACGCCAGCCCTTGCCGTCGAGATAGGTGTCGAAGATCCGCCGGAACTCGGCGTCGCTCTCCGTGGAGTACTCCTGCTTCACCCGCATCAGGACGGTCTCGGAGGGATGCGCACCGAGGAAGTCCCGGCAGGCGCCGAGCACATCGTCGAAGTTGAGGTTCTGGTAGTACGCGGCGTGATGGATGGGAAAGGCGTTGTCGAACGCCCGGCAGCGGACATCGAGGAAGCGGATACCGCTGTCGAGCTGGTCCGCGACGCTGGTTTCCTGGCACGCCACCCAGAGTCCGCCGACCCGGGCGCCGGAATTGTGGGTGCCCGGGATGGTCAACTGCCGTACCGGAGTGGAGTCGGCGAAGCCGGACATCCAGTCCTGTACGGCGAGTGCGCGAGGCGGGGCCGCGACGGCGGAGCCCGCGCCGATGAGCGCGGTGGCGGAGACGGCGAGAGCGCCGGTGAGAAAGGCGCGGCGCGTGCCGGTGGATGTGGTCATGTGGGGGGTGCCTCCGTCGGCCGTGGGGTCAGTGGGAGCAGCCCTCGAATTATGACCGGGACACGTCACGTCCGGAAGGCGAGTCGGCGGCACACGCGAGGGTTTCGCCCGAGGATGCCGGCAGGACGGAAAGCAGGGCCTTGTCGTTCACGTCGAAGACGAGAAAGGGCCGGACGGACCACTCGATCCAGTCGGTGCGACGGCTGAGAGAGAACCCGCAGGGCTCGCCTCGGTGCAGCGCGGCGATGGCGCCGACACAGCCGCCACCTTCGGCCCAACTCAGCGCGCGGTGACGCTCGATGGGCGGAAGCGCGAACGCGAGCGCCCGTACGGCGACTCGGACGCTCCGGACCGCCTCGGCGGGGCTGGCGGCGGAGTAGCGCGACACGACGGCGATGGCGTCGGCGTCCATCGAGGTGTAGGTGACCTGCTCGCACCAGAACGCGCGGGATACGCGGGATGCGGGAGCGGAGTCGCGCATGGCGGTGGCCTCCTGGCGCGGTGTCAGGTTGGCCCCTGCCTGTCGCCGGCATGACGAGCTACAGACAGGGACCAACCCTTCTTGGACTCTCCCAAATGGGCACGGGGTAGGGAGAGTTGCGCCGGTCAGGGCGTGATCCTGCCGAGGAATCGCCCCGGACGGCGACGCGTAGTAACGGTATCGCCACAAGAAGCCATGTCGCAACAGTGGGACGTCCCAAAGTTGCGCCGTCATACGCCAAACGCCCCCCACCTGCGGAGATGAGGGGCGCAGTTGGAGCACTTCCGTCAGATCAGGTGGTCGAACTCTCCAGCCTTGACCCCGAGCAGGAAGGCTCGCAGCTTCTCGCGACTCGTAGTGACGACGGTGTCTGGATCTTCGCTCTCGCGCATCATGATCTGCTCGTTGACGACGGCCAGCTCAACACAGTCCTGATTGTTGTCGGCTCCGGAGTAAGAGGACTTCTGCCAAACGATGTGGTCGGTCATGCCACGTGACTCACATTTCCTGTGCGATGTGTTGGATGAATTTACTTGACTCGTCGGCATCCAGCGAAATCGCTTCCACCGAGTCAAGCAGTGCCCGGTACCTTGCGAGTTGCGCTTCGGCATCGAGAAATCCGCCGTCGAACGCGCTGTCAATTTGGACGGTATCCAGTTCGGGGAGCGAGGCACCCGCATAGAGCATCGAATGAACCGATCCCGTGATCTGCGCATCGAAAGGAACGACGCGGATGGTGATACTCGGCCACAGCGCGACCTCGCAAAGGAATTCGAGCTGTGCCCGAACGACCTCGGCAGGGCCATACCTCATGCGAAGTGCGGCTTCGTGAATGATCGCCTCGAACTTCGGCGGGTTCGGACGGTCAAAAATTTCACGACGCCTCATGCGGTGCTCTACGCGCACGTTGATCTCAGAGGCCGGAACATTGGACACGCCACTCGCGATCAATTCGCGGGCGTACGCCTCCGTTTGGAGCAAGCCGGGCACAACTAGCATCCGCACTGTGCGCAGATATGCAGCATGATGCTCCAGCTCCGCCAGGTCGAGAAAGCCCGGCGACAGAATGCCGCGATAATCCTCCCACCAGCCTTTTCCGCGCTCCTCAGCCATGCTCGCAAGCGCGTCGACAAGATGCTTGTTCGTCGCCGAGCAGTGGGCGGCGATTCGACGGACCCGCTCCGCACTGACGCCGTACCGACCTGACTCCAGATGACTGACCTGAGCCCGCTCACCGCCCAGGAATGCCGCAACCTCACTGCCGGACATTCCAGCCCGTTCACGCAACTTTCGCAGCTCGGTTCCCAACCGCTTCTGCCGGGCGGTCGGGTAAGCCCTTGGCGGCATGAGCCCTCCCTCTTCCAGTGCTTCAGAGTGTGACGCCCCACAGTGCCATGGGTCTACTCGGATGAATGCGACGCCCGTCCCATTGTTGCGCCGTCCCACTGTTGTGCCCTAACGTCCGGAGGGCGCACACGCCGCCAAGTAGGTCCGAAGTGCAGCCACTCGCCCGCCCGTTGAGGATCCGGTGACGGCCAGGGACACGGACACGCGCATGAAGCGGCGCAACCGACCACCCTGGGAGATGACGCATGACCTCCGCCAACGCCCCAGCACTCCCCGTACCACCGCCACCGAGCCCCGAAATCTATCGGCTCGCCGTGCCGAACACGGAGAGCGCTCCCAAGATCGCACGCGACTTCGTCGGCTTACTCCTGCGCCGCACAGCCCACTCGGCGCTGGCCGACGACGCACGTCTCTGCACGTCGGAGGTGGTCACCAACGTCCACCGCCACACCCGCACACGCCGCATCCGGCTGGACGTCACGGTCGGCCAACTGCTCGTGATGGTGCACGTCAGGGACGACACACCCTTCGGCCTGCCCGTACCGGGCGCAGGAGGCGCTGAACAGACCCATGGCCGTGGTCTGTTACTGCTGGACAGCCTCGCCGTCGACTGGGGCTGGACCATCTTCGGCGGCTGCTCGCCGGAGTCCAAAGCCGTGTGGTTCACGCTGGCCGAGAGCGAGCAGACCGCGTGACGGCTCCGGCAACCGACGGCGCCGCATGGGGTTTTGTGGCGCTCGTCCTCAGTCTCGTCGTACTGGCGGTGGGACTTCTCCACGCCTCGACGCCGGGCCCGGACCACACCGGGCCTCAAGCGCCACCAGATGCGGTGGATGAGCGCACCTACACCTGTTACTGCCACCGCGACCCTGTTCTCGTCACCATCCCGGTGACCGAGACCCCTCCTCGACCCGAAGCCCGGACAGGTCAGCGGTGACGCACTGCGGCTGCTGGCCGAACTGTTCCTGCTCTTCCCGGCCATACTCTCGCCAGGCTGCCCGGCCAGGGCCAAGCCGACGACGTCGCCCGCGTCCTGGCCCACGACGAAGAGGTCCGCCACCTCTACCTGACGGCCGTCACCTCCCGCGTCTGCGCCGTCGACTGGACAACCGCAGGCCGGATCGCCTCCCAGCCCGCCTCATACGGGCACCGTGCGGACTTCCTCGCCGCCCGCTTCGCGAGAGAGTCCCTCAACCCCCAGGACTCTGGCGCTCGCTGGTGCTCCTCGGTCATGCTGCGGGAGCTGAGCCCCATGATCGGACGGAGTCCCGCGTGATCGTCTTTGAAGTCTCCCAGGGAGAGCTCGTCGACGAGCTGAACCGCCAGGCCGCCGACTCCGGCATCACCGACGCGGCGATCGTCTCCCTGGTCGGGGCCGCCGACTCCTTCACCGTCTCCACCATGCCCGAAGGCGACGCGCTCAAAGACACCATCACCACATACGACCTGCCCGGCGAGATGACCGGCACCGGCGAGATCCGCAACGGCTTCGTCCACCTCCACGTCGTCATGGGCGTCGAAGGCGACCGCGCCATCGCCGGACACCTCCACGAGGCCCACATCGGCACCCACTTCGCACGCGCCTACGTCATCCCCGCCCACTGACAGGCCCGGCGTCAGAGGTGTCCGCACTCGGCCCCGGCGCCGTCCTTCCCTTGTGGGGCGCCGGGGCCGATCACTGTCCGGGCCGGGCTCACTTCTCCTGGCCGTCGTCATCGTCGTCGAGGTCGACGGCGTCCGGGTCGGCCCGCCGGGCGGCCTTGGCGACCGTGGTGTGCGGCCGGCGCCGCTTCGCGATCAGCCCAGTCCCAATGCCGGGACAGAGCCGTGGCGACCGATCACCACGATGAGGACTGTCAGTGCGGTGCGCCATGCTCACTCGTCAGAGCTTGCGATCGGCGGCAGCGCCCGCCCGGCACTGCGGAAGGACGGCGGGATTGTGAAGACTTTGGTCAGCGGTCAGGTGTATGTCTCCTACAGCCAGATCTATGTGGAAAGTGACCACGAAGGCCCCGGCCCCGGACTCTCGGAGTCCTTCGCCGGCCAGGACGCCGGACTGTGCGGCGCCGCCACGGAAGGAGCGCTGTGGCTCATCACCGGCCTGCACACAGGCAGCGTCGGATTCACGGTCGAGCTGCATGACGTCCGGCCGCAGGTTGATCCCTTGTGGGAAGAGGTCGTCGAAGTCCCGTTCAGACCCGAGTCGTCACGGACGTTGCTCATCCAGTGGGCAGGGGAAACCAGTTGGGAGCTCGGTCTCGAACAGGTCGACTACCGGGCCCGGTACTGCGCCGTCGCGATGGACGCGTGAAAGGCGGCGGACACAAGAGCGCCCGATGAGCCTCAACTGGACAGGTATCTGCTTCAGTTCTGGCCGAGCCCGCCTGAGCCGGCCCAGGTGGTGAAGCAGACCAGCGACATAGCTGCCTACTGGCACGAATACGCCAGGGAGCTCCCTCTGCCTCCACCTGCCGATGCCACTGTCCGTACGGCGAGTGCTCCCGTCAGATCAGATGGTCGAACTCGCCGGCCTTGACCCCCAGGAGGAAGGCGCGCAGCTTCTCGGGACTCGTGGTGACGACCATGTCCGGAGCGTCGCTCTCACGCATCATGATCTGTCCGTCGGCGCGGGCCAGCTCGACGCAGTTCTGGTTGTCGTCGGCTCCGGAGAACGACGACTTCTGCCAAACGATGTGGTCGGTCATGCCACGTGCCTCGCTTCCCTCGTGTGTGTGGGTCGATTCTTTCAACTCGTCGGCGTCCAGCGGTGTCGCTTCGGCTGAATTGGTCGTCGAACGGCTGCTGTCCGCAGACGAGTTGGGAGCGAAGGACAGGAAAAAGGCATCGGCCTGTGTCATCCAGGACCCGGACGGACGGGGTTCTAGAGAGTGGAGAGGCGCCTCCATCCCGTACAGCGAGACCTGTTCACCCAGATCCGCAAGGAGTCTTACGTCCATGACACGGATAACGAAGTACGTGGCGGCCACGGCGGTCGCCGCCGCGATCCTGGCGGCGCCGGCCACGGCGTACGCGAGCGCTCCGGCGAAGGCCCCGGTGGCCGAGGCGGCCGGCGTCGCCAAGGCTTTCCACTCGGCCTCGGCGGTGCGCGTGGTCGCGCCGGGCGAGCGCGTACGGGCCATGCCCGGCGTGGACGTCTGGCTGACGCCTGAAGGCAAGTACTGGTCGACGCCGGAGATCGGCGAGCAGTTCCGCAGCGTCGTCGACGGCAACATCGACACCAGCCGGCCCGGCGTCAGCTTCCAGGCCGAACCGGTCGGCGACCGCTACTTCCTGTCCGGCCTCTACTACGGCACTCACAGAACCGCCGCCGTCAAGGTCGTCACCGCGTACGGCACCGTCACCGCCAAGCTGGTCCAACTGCCCGGCCGGCCCGGCTGGGGCGTCTGGTACGCGACGAGCGCGCTTCCGGACTCACAGCAGTTTCCCGACACCTTCTTCCGCAGCGTCACGGCCTACGACGCCGCCGGCCGCGCCATCACCTCCCTGCCTCTCGGCTGATCTCCGGCGGTGAGGGCCCGGCGGTGCCGGGCCCTCACCCGTCTCCTCCTCCGACGTACGTCTCCCACTCAAAGGATCCGCCGGCTGTGACGCACGAGAGCCAAGGCGACTTCGCCGAGTTCGCCGCCACGGCCTGGCCCCGCCTCGTACGCACCGCGCACATGCTCACCGGCGACTTCCACGAGGCCGAGGACCTGGTGCAGAACACGCTGACCAAGGTCTACGCCCGGTGGCGGCGCATTCCGCGTGACGAGATCGACGTGTACGTACGCCGGGCGCTGATCAACAACAACCTCAGCCGGATCCGCAAGAAGCGCGTCGCTCATCTGCTGATGCCGTTACTTCCCGAGACGGTGCACCGCGTGCACGGCGGGCACGCCGAGGCCGTCGAGCGCCGCACCGCTCTCGCGCAGGCGCTGGCCACTCTGTCGGCCCGCCAACGGGCCGTGATGGTCCTCCGCTACTGGGACGACCTGAGCGAGCAGGACATCGCCACCGTCCTGAACTGCTCACTGGGCACGGTCAAGACCCACGCCAGGCGCGGCCTCCAGGCCCTGCGCGCCCATCCCGCGTTCGCCTCCGACACATCCGCCTCCGGAGACCGCCGATGACTTCCCGGTCCGACTTCGAGCGGCTGCGTGAGGTGTTCACCGACGCCGCCTACGACATCGTGCCTTCTCCCGTCCCACTGGCCGCGATCGAGAAGGCGAGCCGGGTCCGGCGGCGGCGCCGCGCGGCCGGACTGGCCGTCGGCTGCGCCCTGCTGCTCGCTCCGTCGGCCGCCGTCGCTCTCCACCTCATCGGGCCCGCGCCCGCGACGGTCGTACGACCGGCCGCCACCGCCACACCGGCGCCTCCGCCCGCGCCTCCGTCGCCCACCGCCACCGCCAGAGCGGTGCGGGTGGTCGCGCCGGGCGAGCGGGTTCGCGTGCTGCCGGGCGCGGAGCTGTGGCTGACCGAGGAAGGAAAGCACTGGTCCACGCCGGAGATGGCGGAGCAGTTCCGGAGCGTCACCGACGGCAACCTCGACACCAGCAGTCCCGACGTGGCCTTCCAGAGCGAAGCGGTCGGCGACCGCTACTTCCTGTCCGGGCTCTACTACGGCACCGACAAGGCGGCCGCCGTCAAGGTCGTCACCCAGCACGGCACGCTCACCGCCACCATGGTGCGGCTGGCCGGTCATCCGGACTGGGGTGTCTGGTACGCCACCAGCGCACTGCCCGACGCCCCGGAGTTTCCCGACGCCTTCTTCCGCAGCATCACCGTCTACGACGCCGCCGGACGCACCCTGGCCACCCTGGCGCTCGGCTGAGGGCTTCCCGCCCGGCTCACGGCGCGTGCCGGGCCGTCAGCGCCTTCCGCAACGCGGTTGACCAGGCGGACAATTGTCTTCCACCATTCCCATAAGACCGTCCTCGGCGCACCATTGACCCATGGCGGTCTCAATTGTCAGGGCGCACAGGGAATATGAAATCTCCGGGTCGTTTCTTTCGCCGGCGGTATGCCGACCCCGGCCTTGACCGAAGGCATCGGCGGTTCAGGGCCCGGGAAATTCACTGAATCCCGGACGAGAGACATTCGCCGGTTCTGACCGCGCGACGGTCCGCGCCGAGACGCCCGCCGAGCACCGCGCGACGGCCGGGCGCACTACATCCCACCTGAGGTTTCCGGTGCTCAGGAACCGAGAGACGCCACCTCAGTGATTATTCATAATATCCGCTTTGCTAGTCACTCTCACGAATAGCGGAATTCTTAGAATCACTCAAATGCGTCCGACTACCGAGGTAAAAATCTGCGTAATATGCCGCACGGCGGAAACCAGGGGATTCACTCCGGCCAGGAACCGTCACCACGCGTCTATCCCACGGGAGCTAGTTCCTCGATGACTCTTTACATTCCTGGCGCGCCGCAACGGCGCGCGTTGTCGGCCTGGTTCGCGGCCGTATTCACCGTGCTCCTCGCCGCCGTGGTGGTGGCGACGACATCGACAAGGGCAAGCGCCATCGCGACAGCGGTTCCGCTCGGCACGGCGACCAGCTTCGCGGTTCTCGGCGGCCAGTCGGTCACCAACACCGGACCTTCGGTGATCACCGGAGACCTCGGAGTGAGCCCCGGCACCGCGATCACCGGCTTCCCGCCCGGTCTGGTCAACGGAACCATCCACTCCGCGGACGCGGTGGCCCTGCAGGCGCAGACCGACCTCACCACGGCGTACAACAACGCCGCCGGCCAGGCCCCGGACGCCAACATCGCCGGAGACCTCGGTGGCCTCACGCTGGCCCCGGGCGTCTACAACGCGGCGTCCTCCATCGGCATCACCGGCACGCTCACGCTGGACGCCGCGGGCGACCCGAACGCCGTCTGGGTGTTCCAGATCGGATCGACGCTGACGACGGCCTCCGCCAGCCAGGTGCTCCTGGTCAACGGCGCCTCGCCGTGCAACGTCTTCTGGCAGATCGGGAGTTCCGCGACGCTGGGCACCAGCTCCTCGTTCGTCGGCAGCATCCTCGCGCTGACCTCGATCAGCGCGACCACGGGAGCGACCATCAACGGCCGCGCGCTGGCCCGTAACGGCTCGGTGACGCTGGACACCAACACGATCACCCGTCCGATCTGCGGCGGCGCCACCACCACGACCGGTGCCACCACCACGACCGGCGCCACCACGTCGGGGACCACATCCGGTGTGACGACCGGCGGCACCACCAGCGGCGGCATCCTGGGCGGCGTGCTCGGCGGCCTCACCACCGGCGGCACGGCCGGCAACATCTCCGGCGGACTCGTCGCGGGCACCACCGGTGCCACCACGACCACCGGCGGCAACGGCGGCCACCACAAGCCCGGCAAGCACCACCACCACAAGCCCCCCAAGCACCACCACAAGCCCGGCTACGGCCACCACCAGGGCTACGGCTCGAAGCCCAACTACGGCTACGGCAAGAAGCCGGGCTACGGCCAGAGCTACGGCTACGGCAAGAAGCCCGGCTACGGCAAGCACTACGGCTACGGCAAGAAGCCCGGCTACGGCCAGCACTACGGCTACGGCAAGAAGCCCGGCTACGGCAAGCACCAGGGATACGGCCACCGGCCGAACCCGTACGGTGCCCACAGCTACCTGGGCTGAGAAAAAGTCGCTCCGGCCCGCGCGGGCCGGAGCGTGATGTCCGCTCGTACGCACCGTACGAGCGGGTGGGGTGAGCGGCGCGCGACGGATCGTCATCGATTCCGTCACGCGCCGCTCGTTGTTTCCCGGTCCGCGAAGGCGCCTCGCCGGACCGGGAACATGTCACCGCGTCAGCTCAGATCCCGGGCGGCGCGAGCCGGGTGTAGGGGACACCGGTACTGGTGCCGCCGGGGGTGACGGCGGTGACATTGACCGCACCGGCCGCGCCGGGCGGCGCGGTGGCGGTCAGCTGGGTGTCGGAGACCACGGTGAAGCCGACGAACACGGCCCCGAACTGGACCGCCGTGGTGCCCGTCAAGTTGGTGCCGGTAAGAGTGACGGTGTTGCCGCCACCGAGCGGGCCCTGGTTCGGGACCACGCTGGTGAGCGTCGGGACACCGGCGTAGAGGTACGGGACGGTGTTGCTCGTACCACCGGGTGTGGTGACGCCGACGCCGACCGTGCCGGCGGCTCCGGCCGGGACGACCGCGCTGATCTCCGTGGCGGAGACGACGGTGAACGAGGTCGCCGGAGTGGCGCCGAAGCTGACCGCCGTGGCGCCCAGAAGATTCGAGCCGGTCACCGACACGGTGTTGCCGCCCACGAGAGGCCCGGCGGCGGGAGTGACGGCGGTGAGGACCGGCGCGCCCACATAGAAGTAGAAGACGGCGTTCGTGCTCGTACCGCCGGCCCCGGTGACCGTGACCTGGACCGGACCGGCCACGCCGGTCGGGACGACGGCGGTGATCTGGGTCGGCGTGACAACGGTGAACGAGAACGCCGCGTTGGCGCCGAAGCGCACCGCGGTCACACCGGTGAAACCGCTGCCGGTCAGCGTGACGGTGTTTCCGCCCGCGAGAGGCCCCTGGCTGGGCACCACGCTGGTGACCGACGGCGCGCCGACATACGTGTAGGAGACTCCGGCGCTGGTGCCGCCGGCGGTGGTGACCGTGACCGGGACCGTGCCCGCGACGCCGGCCGGAGCGACCGCCGTGATCTGAGTCGCCGAGACGATGAGGAACGGCGCGAGCGTCGTACCGAAGCGGACCGCGGTCGCGCCGGTGAAGCCGGTGCCGGTCAGTGTGACCGTGGTCCCGCCGGCGACCGGCCCCTGGTTGGGCACCACGCTGGTGAGCACCGGAGCGACCGCGTTGTAGACAAAGCCGATGCCGTTACTGGTGCCCTCGGCCGTGGTCACCGTGATCAGCACGGACCCGGAGCCGGGCGGAGCGACGGCGGTGATCCGGGTCGGAGAGACGATGGTGAAGGACGTGGCCGGTGTGGCGCCAAAATTCACTGCGGTCGCGCCGGTGAAACCGCTGCCGGTCAGCGTGACCGTGGTCCCGGCAACGCCGGAGACGGGGCTGCTTACGTTGATCACAGGGGCGGCCAGGACCGCCGATGGCTGGGCTGTTCGGGACGATGGGCTGTCGGGTGTCTCCACAGCCGTTCTCCTATCGGGGGGTTCCTGTGTCGGATTGCCGCCCGGAGCTCCGGCCGGACAGCGAGGAAGACTGCGTGGCCCGTCCGGCCGGGAAGCGGAACTCCCCGGCCGGACGGACGATCACGCGGTGCGCGATGGATACCGGCGTCGGTCAGATGCCGGGGCCGGCCGCGTAGGTGAAGGCACCCACGTCGGTCGCGGTGCCCGCCGGGTTGGAGAGAGTGACGTCGACCGCTCCGGCGATTCCGGGCGGCGTGACGGCGGAGACGGTCGTGGCGTTGATGACCGAGAACGGCGCCGGCACAGCGTCGAAGGTGACCTGGTTCGTCGAGGCCAGGTTGGTGCCCGTGATGGTCACGGCGGTACCACCGGACGTCGGTCCGGTGGCCGGCGCGATGGTCGCGATGGTGGGATCGTCGATGTATGTGTAGGACAGACCGTTGTTGGCGCCACCGGCGGTGGTCACGCTGACCCCGACCGGTCCGGGCGCCGCGCCCGCCGGGACGACAGCGGTGATCTGGCTGTCGGACAGGACCGTCGGGACCACGGTGTTGGCGCCGAACGCCACGCCGGTCGCGGTGGACAGGCCCGTACCGCTGATGGTGATGGTGTTACCACCGGCGGTGGCGCCGGAGCTCTGGCTCAGGCCGGACTTGAACGGCGCGCCAACGTAGAAGAACGGCACCGGATTGCTGGTCCCGCCCGGGGTGACCACTGTCAGGCCGACCGTGCCGGTGCCCGAGGGCGAGACGGCGGTTACCTGGGTGGGCGAGACGTTGGTGACGGCGGTGGCCGGGTTGGAACCGAAGTTCACGGCGGTGGTGCCGCCGAGGTTGGTTCCCGTGATGGTGACGAGCGTGCCGCCTCCGGTGGATCCCTGGTTCGGGGTGATAGGCATGGTCGCACTCCTTCTGTGTGAACTGCTCTCATGAATGGGGTTGTTGATTCCGGTCGTAGCTGTGAAGGGACCTCCGGGCGGTGCCGGTGCTCGGTCGGTCCGCTCGCTCACCTCCTCTTCCACCGGCCCCGTGGGCGCGCTTGGCCGGCGCACCGGGCAGCCTGTGGAAGTCGCCTCTGGAGGGGCACCGTCGCCGGCCGTCGCCGCGCTGGTGCCTGAAGTTGCTGAGCCGTGTGGCGAGCCGCCGGTTCCTGACGCCGTGGCCGGCCCGCAGCGGAAGCAGCTCCGGCCGAGCCGGAGTCGCCTGCTCACGGTGACGAATTGACTGCCATCCAGCGGCTCGACATGGCTGCGGTGTTCATGTGACGAGTACTGACTCGACCACGGCGGCAACGCCGCACCATGTGTCGTAGAGTCCCCTGGCCACTCGCGTGGCCTCGACTCGGTGTACGCGGATGGCTCGCGTACTGCTCCATTACGTAAGGCGGAAGGTCGCCACACCAGCGTCTGCCGGACCATGGCATCTGCTGGGGTGGGTCCAGATCCCCTTCGGGGGCGCCCATCGCGACCGGACGGCGAAAACGCTGTCAAGGTCCGTCATGCAAGGACTGTCGGCGAAAAGCCGGTGCCGCGCTCCCCCGGAGAGGGATGGGCGGCCCACCGGTTCGGAGACATCAGTCACCCATACCAAGCGAATATGGCGCAAGCAACTTGACACGCGGTCACCCGAACGGAGCAGCGCACGCGCGTAGAAAGGCGTGACGGAGGGGGCCCGATCCGCCCCGTGTTTTTTCGAACGCCCCATGGACCAACCGGGCGCGTGTCACGGCGCGTGGGCCACTCCGGACATGCCGAAGGGCAGCGGGCACATGGCCCGCCGCCCCTCGTCCACTCGTCTCGTCCGCGCGGCGCACCGGCGCGGCGCCGGTCGCGGTACCAGCGGTACCAGCGCCACCAGCGGTGCTACCTGACGACCGTGATCCTGTTCGCCGCCGGCGGGGCCAGCGGGGCCGTCGCCGAGGAGTTCGCCGCCAGGTAGGCGTTGAACAGGTCCAGGTCCGACGGACCCACCAGCTTGTTGGTGCCCTGGCCCAGAGCCGCGAAGCCGTCGCCGCCGCCGGCCAGGAACTCGTTCATCGCGACCCGGTACGTCTTCGCCGGGTCGATCGCCTCACCGTTCAGCCGCACCGAGTCCGTGACGACGCGGGCCGCGCCCGTCTTCGTCATGTCCAGGGTGTAGGCGAGGTTGTGCGAGATCTGGAGGATCTTCGGAGATGCCTCGTTCGCTCCGCTGACCTGCTGCTGGAGCGCGGTGATGAGCTGGGCGCCCGTCAGGTCCACCGCGTTCATCATGTTGGTGAACGGCTGCACCGTGAAGGACTCGCCGTAGGTCACCACGCCGTCGCCCTCGGCGCCGGACGCCTGGTAGACCAGGTCCGACCGGATGCCGCCCGGATTCATGAAGGCGACCTGCGCGCCGCCCTTGTCGGCCGGCGCCATGCCCGCGAGCTGCGCGTCCGCGATCACATCGCCGAGCGGCAACTCCGGCGTCGTCGCGCCGCGGCCGTTGATGTCCGCGGAGATGAAGCCCTGCGCGGTGTTGGCGACCGGCGCGGCCAGCGTGTTCCAGCGCGTGATCAGCGAGGTCATGTCCGCGGCCTTCGGCTGCTCGCGGCTGACGATGTGATTCGCCGACTCCACGCCCGTACGCACGATGTCGTTGGTCCGGCGGTCGTAGGTGAGCGTGGTGTCCGTGTACAGCCTGCCGAACGACGCCGCCGACGTGACCAGACGCGGCTTGCCGGCCGGGTCCGGGATCGTGCAGACGTACGCGTTGTGCGTGTGGCCCGTGACCAGCGCGTCGACCTTCGGCGAGATGCCCTTCGCGATGTCGACGATCGGGCCGGAGACACCGCCGCCGACGGCCGGGCTGTCACAGTCGTAGTTGTACGCGGAGGAGGCGGGCAGACCGCCCTCGTGGATCAGCGCGACGATCGACTTGACGCCCTGCCGGTCCAGCTCCTTGGCGTACTTGTTGACCGTCTCGATCTCGTCGTGGAACTTGAGTCCCTTGACGCCCTCGGCGGTCACGATGTTCGGCGTGCCCTCCAGGGTCACGCCGATGAAGCCGATCTTGACGCCGTTCTTCTTCCAGACCGTGTACGGCTTGAGGACCGGCTTGCCGGACTTCTCGGACGTCACATTGGCGGCGAGATACGGGAAGTCGGCGCCCTTGAACTTCTTCCCGCGCTCGTAGCAGCCCGCGGTCGGATGGCAGCCGCCGTTCTGCAGCCGGGCGAGCTCGACGGCGCCCTCGTCGAACTCGTGGTTGCCGACGGACGTCACATCGAGGTCCATCTTGTTGAGCGCCTCGATGGTCGGCTCGTCGTGGAAGAGACCGGACAGCAGCGGGCTCGCGCCCACCAGGTCACCGGCCGCCGCCGTGACGGAGTACGGGTTGCCCTTGCGCGCGGTGCGCAGCGAGGACGCCAGGTACTCGACGCCACCGGCCGGGATCGCCTTGGTCGTGCCGTCGGCCTGCTTCTCGTTGACGGTCCCGGAGGAGCCGGCGGGCGGCTCCAGGTTTCCGTGCAGGTCGTTGAAGGACAGCAGTTGGACGTCCACGGTGCTCGGCTTCTGGTGGCCGTGGCCGGGCCCGTGGCCGCGGTCATGGGCGGCGGCCGGCATCGCGGCGGCGAGCGCGCCCACGGTGGCCAGACCGGCGGCTGCGGCGAGCAACCGCCGGGCCGCGCGGTTCTTCTGCGGTGTCGCTGACATCGGTCCCCTTGTGAGTTCAGCGTGAGGTCGTGAGAAATCCGGCGCCCGGAAGCCCCGGAGTCTGTGAAGACTGCGAGGCGCAGCCTAGAGTCAACGCGCGTAGCTCGACAGGGGGTGTGGGTTACGAGCTGGTTGCCGTTGGCCCCTCCGCGGTGGGACGGGACGTCTCGGGCGTGTCGGCCACACCGCCACCCGTACTCCGCCGGTACGGGGCTCTCGCCGTACCCTCGACGCATGACTGACGCAGCAGCCCGCGACACCGGCCGGCAGATCCAGACCCTCGACGCGCTCACCACCGAGCAGGCCGACGCCGTCCTCGGCCTGCTCGCGGAAGCGGTCGTGTCGGACGGCGTCCAGGCCGTCTCCGAACAGGGCCGGCTCCAGTTGCGCGGCGGACACCGGGAGGGCGTCCGCCATTTCCTGCTGACCGTCGACGACGAGCTCGTCGGATACGGCCAGCTTGAGGACACCGACCCGATCGAGGCTCCGGCGGCGGAGCTGGTCGTCCGCCCGGGCCGCCGAGGCTGTGGCCACGGCCGGGCGCTCGGCGTCGCGCTGCTGGCCGCGTCCGGGAAGCGGCTGCGGGTGTGGGCACACGGCGGCAAGTCGGCGGCGCGCCATCTCGCGCAGGTGCTCGGGCTGACCCTGTTCCGTGAACTGCGGCAACTGCGCCTCCCGTTGAGTCCGCTCACCATCGCCGAGCCGGTGCTGCCCGCCGGGGTCACCGTCCGTACCTTCGTGCCGGGACAGGACGACGCCGCCTGGCTCGCCGTCAACTCCGCCGCCTTCGCCCACCATCCGGAGCAGGGCACGCTGACCCAGCGGGACCTGGACGACCGCAAGGCCGAGCCGTGGTTCGACCCGAAGGGCTTCTTCCTCGCCGAGCGCGACGGCGAACTGATCGGTTTCCACTGGACCAAGGTGCACGCCGAGGAGCATCTCGGCGAGGTGTATGTCGTCGGCATCAGGCCGGACGCGCAGGGCGGCGGTCTCGGCAAGGCGCTCACCGCGATCGGTCTGCGCCATCTCGCGTCCGAGGCGCTGCCGACCGCGATGCTCTATGTCGACGCGGACAACACGGCGGCGGTGACGGTGTACGAGCGGCTGGGCTTCGCCACCCATGAGGTGGACCTGATGTACCGCACGGAGTCCTGACGCCGCAGCGCCGGAAGCCTCCGCGCGGACACCTGCCGCCGGCCGACGGACCTCGCGGGAACGTTCGGCCGGCGTCTGTACGTTCCCAGGTCAGCGTCGCGGACGCCGGACCGGGACGGCGGGCGGCCCCGGGGAGCCCCGCCCCGCTTTCCTTCACGTCATGTCGCCGTTACCGGCCATTCAGACGCTCTTGCGACGCTCGGTGAATGCAGCCCGCGGTGCCCCCCACTCCGAACGGCAGGATCTACCTCACCCCTGCTCTCTCCGACGCGCCTGTAATGCCCTCAGCGCGGAAGAATGGGGATATGAGCCAGCAGCCCGCCGAGGTCCCGGCACAGCATTCCCAGCCGTCCGTCGGTTTCATAGCCGCCCACCGGCCGCACACCGTCGCCTCGGGCGGGTCCGACCTCGAACCAGATCTCGACGCCGACCTCGACGCCTACGAGGAGGAAGGCGGACCCGACGACGCGAAACTGCCGCACGGGCGGTTCCTCGACCGCGAGCGGAGCTGGCTCGCCTTCAACGAACGCGTCCTCGAACTCGCCGAGGATCCCGCGACACCGCTTCTCGAACGGGCTAACTTCCTCGCCATCTTCGCGTCCAACCTGGACGAGTTCTTCATGGTCAGGGTCGCCGGCCTCAAGCGGCGCATCGCCACCGGCGTCGCCACCCGGTCCGCGTCCGGCCTCCAGCCCCGCGAGGTCCTCGACCTGATCTGGACCCGCTCCCGCGAGCTCATGGCCCGGCACGCCGCCTGCTACCAGCAGGACATCGCACCGGCGCTCGCCGACGAGGGCATACACATCATCCGCTGGCCCGAGCTGACCGAGAAGGAGCAGGCCCGCCTCTTCACGCTCTTCCGCCAGCAGATCTTCCCGGTCCTCACGCCGCTCGCCGTGGACCCGGCGCATCCCTTCCCGTACATCTCGGGCCTCTCGCTGAACCTCGCGGTCGTCGTCCGCAATCCGGTCAGCGGCCACCGCCACTTCGCGCGGGTCAAGGTGCCGCCGCTGCTGTCCCGCTTCCTGGAGGCCTCACTCCAGCGGTACGTACCGCTGGAGGATGTCATCGCCGCCCACCTGGAGGAGCTCTTCCCCGGGATGGAGGTCCTGGCGCACCACATGTTCCGGGTCACGCGCAACGAGGACCTGGAGGTGGAGGAGGACGACGCCGAGAACCTCCTCAAGGCGCTGGAGAAGGAGCTCATGCGGCGCCGCTTCGGGCCGCCGGTCCGCCTGGAGGTCGAGGAGTCCATCGACCCGTACGTCCTCGACCTGCTGGTCCGCGAGCTGAAGGTGTCCGACTCCGAGGTCTATCCGCTGCCGGGACCGCTGGATCTCACGGCCCTCTTCGGGATCTCGGCGCTGGACCGGCCCGAGCTGAAGTATCCGAAGTTCATCGCCGGCACGCACCGCGACCTCGCCGAGGTGGAGTCCGCCTCCGCACCGGACATCTTCGCGGCCCTGCGCGAGCGGGACGTCCTGCTGCACCATCCGTACGACTCGTTCTCGACCTCCGTCCAGGCCTTCCTGGAGCAGGCCGCCGCCGACCCGGACGTGCTCGCCATCAAGCAGACGCTGTACCGGACGTCCGGCGACTCTCCGATAGTCGACGCGCTGATCGACGCCGCGGAATCCGGCAAGCAGGTCCTCGTCCTCGTCGAGATCAAGGCCCGCTTCGACGAGCAGGCCAACATCAAGTGGGCGCGCAAGCTCGAAGAGGCCGGCTGCCATGTGGTGTACGGCCTGGTCGGTCTGAAGACCCACTGCAAGCTCTCCCTGGTGGTCCGGCAGGAGGGAGAGAATCTGCGCCGCTACAGCCATGTCGGCACCGGCAACTACCATCCGAAGACGGCACGGCTCTACGAGGACCTCGGTCTGCTCACCGCGGACCCGCAGGTCGGCGCGGACCTCTCGGACCTGTTCAACCGGCTCTCCGGCTACTCGCGCCGGGAGACCTACCGCCGGCTGCTGGTCGCTCCGAAGTCCCTGCGCGACGGACTCATCTCCCGTATCAACAAGGAAACCGCGCACCACCGCGCGGGCCGTCCCGCCTATGTCCGTATCAAGGTCAACTCGATGGTCGACGAAGCGGTCATCGACGCCTGCTACCGGGCTTCCCAGGCCGGAGTGCCGGTCGACATCTGGGTCCGCGGCATCTGTGCCGTACGGCCAGGAGTCGCCGGTCTCTCCGAGAACATCCGGGTCCGCTCGATCCTGGGCCGCTTCCTTGAACACTCCCGGGTCTTCGCCTTCGGCAACGGCGGAGAGCCCGAGGTCTGGCTCGGCAGCGCCGACATGATGCACCGCAATCTCGACCGCCGTATCGAAGCACTGGTCCGGGTCACCGACCCGGCCCACCGCGCGGCACTCACCCGGCTGCTGGAGACCGGGATGTCCGACACCACCTCTTCCTGGCACCTCGGCGCGGACGGCAACTGGACCCGGCATGCCACGGATGCGGAGGGTCAGCCGCTGCGGAACATACAGGAAATGCTCATAGACGCCCGGAGGCGCCGGCGTGCAGCACCATGAAGTGGACACCGACCGGCTGACAGCGGGTGAGGTCCTGGCCGGGTATCTGCACTCCCGCGCCGGCGATTTCCTGCGCAGCCTGCGGATGTACAGCGAGAGCGGCTCGGACACCGCGGCGGCCGAGGCCGCCGCGCGTGCTCTGCGCGCGGCGGCGCGCAGAATAGGCGGCGGCCTGCACACGTTCCGGCCGCTGCTCGACCCGGTCTGGGCCGACCAGCTCCGTACGGAGCTGGGCTGGCTGTCCGGCACGCTCGCCCAGGAACACGCCTGCACGGCCAGGCTGCACCGGCTGCTCGGCGCGCTGGCACGGCTCTCCGGCGCCTCGCCCATACCCGCGCCCGGAACGGAAACCGCCCCGGGCGGTCAGCCACCGGGCGCGCTCACCGTCGGAGCGTCGCGCGCCGGAGCCCTGCTGGAGCGCCAGCTCACTCTCGCGCGGACCCGCGCGCACTCTGCGGCGCTCCAGGCGCTCGGCTCGTCCCGCTTCCACGCGGTCGCGGACGGCGTGGCCGTGCTGGCCTCCGAGGTACCGCTGGCACCGATGGCGTCGGCGCCGGCCGTCGAGGTGCTGGCCGGACCCGGCGAAGGCACCGAACGACAGCTCCTGGACGGCGTGGCCCGCCTGCCGCTGGCGCGCGCCGCACATCCGTACAACGCGGAGGCCCTGGTCCATGGACTGGCCACCGCCTCGGACGGCGAGGCGCAGGACGCGCCCTGGCATCAGGTACGGCAACTGCTGCGGCTGCACCGGTACGCGCAGGAGGTGTGGTGCGCCGGCGGCGCACCGGATCCGGTACTGCTGGGCGCGCTGACGGCCCTGGACCGGCACCGCGACGCGGCCGAGGCGGCCGCCGCCGCGGCGAACGCGGCCCGCACACCACGCATCGCTCCGGCGACCGCCTACGCCCTGGGCGTACTCCACGCCGACCAGCGCCATGAGGTCGAGGCAGCACGCTTCGCCTTCCAGCAGGTGTGGCAGCAGGTGGCGGCGACCGCCCCATGAACACGGCAGTGAACGGAAACGGCGACGGAGGAGAGAGCGTGCCGGCGGACGGCGGGAAAGACGTCGTGGTCGCGGCGGGCTGTGTGCTCTGGCGCCACTCGGAGGACGAGGACGGCGGCCCGGAGATCTGTCTGGTGCACCGGCCCAAGTACGACGACTGGTCGCATCCGAAGGGCAAGCTCAAGCGCACGGAGGACGTCCTGGCCGGCGCCCTGCGTGAGGTGCTGGAGGAGACGGGCCACCACTGCGCGCCCGGCCCACGGCTCGGCACCGTCCACTATCTGGCCCAGGGCCGTCCCAAGGAGGCCACCTACTGGGCGGCCGAGGCGACCGACGGCGCCTTCACGCCGAACGACGAGGTCGACCGCATCGTCTGGCTCCCGCCTGCGGCGGCCCGCGAACGCCTGACGCAGCCGAGGGACCGCGTCCTGGTGGACGCGCTGTTGCGCGCGCTGTAGGAGGAGAGGAGCTTTCTTTTTTTGGGCTCGGTTCGCCTCCGGGCGCCTCATGCCACTGCCGACGGTCGACCGTGCTCGGTTCGTTCGTACCTCACGAACCTCCGCGCGCTCTCCCTTACGACAGCGGCGCGCCCTTCGGCTCACTCGCCGGCGGTCGGCAGGAGGCGGGCGATTCTGCGGCTCCTGCTCGGCCGTGTGGGTTTGCTGCTGCCGACCGCGTGGCGAGTGAGCCGAAGGGGCGCGGCCCCGTCGAAAAGGAGAGCGCGCGGAGGCCGTGAGGAACGAACGGCCGAGCACGGTCGACTGTCGACGGGGTCTTCCAGCGCCCCGGAGGCGAACCGAGCCCCAAAAGTAAGGCCGCTACCCCATCTGGGTGAGCTTTTGCGTGCCGCACCAGGCCGTATGCCATGGTTCACCTTCCGTTCACTCGCCCCCGTCGACGCCTTCACCTGATCTGCCTAATTTCGGACTTACACGGTGACCGGCTCAGCGCCACACCAACCACCCCGACGCACGCCGCCGTAGAAAACACTCAGGCCGGCGGCTCCTGGAAGGAAACACCCGAAGTGAAGCTTCAGCGCAAGAACGGGCTGCGCGCCACCGCGCTCGGTGCCCTCGCCGTCTCCGGCGCCCTGGTTCTCACGGCGTGCGGTTCGGACGACAACAGCGGCGACACCGGCGCCTCGACGAAGCCGACCAGCGCCGCCGCGAACGCCATATGTGACGGCGCCAAGGGTCAGCTCCTGGCCTCCGGTTCCAGCGCGCAGAAGAACGCCATGGACCTCTGGATCAAGAACTACATGGCCACCTGCTCCGGCGTGGCGGTCAACTACAAGTCCTCCTCCTCCGGCGAGGGCATCATCGCCTTCAACCAGGGCACCGTGAGCGTGGCCGGCTCCGACTCGGCGCTCAAGCCCGAAGAGGTCGCCGACTCCAAGAAGATCTGTGAGGGCGGCCAGGGCATCAACCTGCCCATGGTCGGCGGACCGATCGCGATCGGTTACCACCTGGAGGGCGTGGACAGCCTCGTCCTCGACGCTCCCACGCTCGCCAAGATCTTCGACACGAAGATCAAGAACTGGAACGACCAGGCGATCTCGAAGCTCAACCCGGGCGTCAAGCTCCCGAACAAGCCGATCCAGGCGTTCCACCGCTCCGAGGACTCCGGCACCACGCAGAACCTCGGCAAGTACCTGGGCGCCACCGCCACGTCCGACTGGAAGTACGAGGCCGAGAAGAAGTGGCCGGCCCCCGGTGGCCAGGCTGCCTCCGGCTCCGCCGGTGTGGCCACGCAGGTGAAGCAGGTCGACGGCTCGATCGGTTACTTCGAGCTCTCCTACGCCACCTCGCAGCAGATCTCCACCGTCCAGATCAACACGGGCGCCAGCGCCCCGGTCGAGGCGACGTCGGAGAACGCGTCCAAGGCCATCGCCGCCGCCAAGGTCAAGGGCACCGGCAAGGACCTGGCGCTCGACCTCGACTACACCACCAAGGCCGACGGTGCCTACCCGATCGTCCTGGTGACGTACGAGATCGCCTGCGACACGGGCAACAAGCCCGAGACGCTCGCCACGGTCAAGTCCTTCCTGACCTACACGTCCAGCGACGAGGGCCAGAAGGTTCTCTCCGAGGCCGGCTACGCGCCGATCCCGGCCGAGATCAACGCCAAGGTCCGCGAGACGGTCGCCTCCCTCTCGTAGTCCCTCAGTGACGGCCGCCGGCCCGGCGTGATCCTCCGGGCCGGCGGCCGTCCACCCATCCGGTGCACCGCCGCCAGGGGAGTCTCCGCTCCCTCACACAGACCGGAAAGACCATGGCTTCCACGACACCGATCGACCATCCTCCCGCCCCGCCTGTCCGCCGCCCGTCGGGCTCCACAGGCCGCGCGGGCGACAAGATCTTCTCGGGCCTCTCCAGGGGCTCGGGCATTCTGCTGCTCGTCATCATGGCGTTGATCGCGGGGTTCCTGACCTACCGCACCGCCATCGCCATCTCCAAGGACGAAGGCAACTTCCTCACCACCTTCGACTGGAACCCTGCCGCGACGCCGCCTGTCTTCGGCATCGCGGTTCTGCTCGTCGGCACGCTCGTCAGCTCGGTCATCGCGATGATCATCGCGGTCCCGATCGCCGTCGGTATCGCGCTGTTCATCTCGCACTACGCGCCGCGGCGACTGGCCGCGCCCATCGCCTATGTCGTGGATCTGCTGGCGGCCGTGCCGAGCATCATCTACGGCATCTGGGGCGCCGTCGTCCTGGTGCCGTATCTCGACGGCCTGAACCTCTGGCTCGACCACTACTTCTCGTGGACGTACATCTTCGACCAGACGCAGCCCGGCGTGGCCCGCAACATGCTGACCGTCGGCATCCTGCTGGCGATCATGATCCTGCCGATCGTGACCAGCGTCAGCCGTGAGGTCTTCCTCCAGGTCCCGCGGATGAACGAGGAGGCGGCCCTCGCGCTGGGCGCCACCCGCTGGGAAGTCATCCGGCTGTCCGTCCTGCCTTTCGGCCGCTCCGGTGTCATCTCCGCGTCGATGCTGGGACTCGGCCGCGCGCTCGGCGAGACGATGGCCGTCGCCACGGTCCTCTCGCCGAACTATCTGATCTCGCTCCATCTGCTCGACCCGGGCGGCGGCACGTTCGCCCAGAACATCGCGGCGAAGTTCGACGAGGCCAATGAGCTCGGGCGCGACGCCCTGATCGCCTCCGGTCTGGTGCTCTTCGTCCTCACCCTGCTGGTGAACGGCGCGGCCCGCCTGATCATCGCGCGCCGCAAGGAGTACTCGGGGGCCAACGCATGAGCCACGCAGCCATACAGAACAAGCCGGCTCCGGTGCCGCCCGTGGGCGGGAAGGAAAGCCTCAGCCAGCGCAGCCTGCCGAGCTGGGCCCCGGCCGGCTTCGCCGCCGTGGGCATCCTTCTCGGCGTGGGCATCGGTGCCGCCGCCGGTCTGGAGTCCAAGGTCCAGTGGGGCCTGATCGCCGTCATCGCCTTCGTCGCCGTCTCGTACATCGTCACCTCGGTGGTCGAGAACAAACGACAGGCCAAGGACCGCCTCGCCACCAGCATCGTCTGGGTGTGTTTCGTCCTCGCGGTCATCCCGCTGTTCTCGCTGCTCTTCACCACCATCAGTCGCGGTGTGAAGGTTCTCGACCCGTACTTCCTGAGCCACTCGATGGCCAGTGTCCTGAGCACACAGCCGGGCGGCGGTGTCTACCACGCGCTGGTCGGCACGCTGGAGCAGGTCGGTATCGCCACCGTCATCTCCGTACCGATCGGGCTGCTGACCGCCGTCTATCTGGTGGAGTACGGCAAGGGCGCGCTGGCCAGGGCCGTGACGTTCTTCGTGGACGTCATGACCGGTATCCCGTCCATCGTCGCCGGTCTGTTCATCCTGTCGATCATGCTGCTCGCCTCGATCGAGGGATCCGGTCTGATGGGCTCGCTCGCTCTGACGATCCTGATGATCCCGGTCGTGGTCCGCTCCACCGAAGAGATGCTGAAGCTCGTACCGAACGAGCTGCGCGAGGCCGCACTCGCGCTGGGTGTACCGAAGTGGCGCATGATTCTCAAGGTGGTCCTGCCGACCGCGATCGGCGGTATCACGACCGGTGTGATGCTCGCCGTCGCGCGTGTCGCCGGTGAGACCGCGCCGATCATCCTGCTGGTCTTCGGCGGCCCGTTCATCAACGGGAACCCCTTCAGCGGTCCTCAGTCGTCGCTTCCCTTCTACATCTTCGAGCAGTACAAGACCGGCGAAGTGGCGTCGATCGACCGCGCCTGGGCCGCCGCTCTGGTGCTGATCGCCTTCGTCATGATCCTCAATCTCGTAGCCCGCGGCATCGCCCGCTGGAAGGCCCCGAAGACCGGCCGCTGAGGCCTCGATATCCGGCTCCGCCGCGCGGGGCCACGAAAGAAGCAGTGATTCAGATGGCCAAGCGAATCGACGTCAGCGGACTCTCCGCCTACTACGGCTCCCACCGGGCGATCGACGACATCTCGATGACCGTGGAGCCCCGCTCCGTGACCGCCTTCATCGGCCCGTCCGGCTGCGGCAAGTCCACCTTCCTCCGCACGCTCAACCGTATGCACGAGGTCACTCCCGGTGGCCGCGTGGAGGGCAAGGTCCTCCTGGACGACGAGAACCTCTACGGCTCCAACGTCGACCCGGTCGCCGTGCGCCGTACGGTCGGCATGGTCTTCCAGCGTCCCAATCCCTTCCCGACCATGTCGATCTTCGACAATGTCGCGGCGGGCCTGCGGCTCAACGGCAAGGTCCGCAAGAGCGAGCTGTCGGACGTCGTCGAGAAGTCCCTCAAGGGCGCCAACCTCTGGAACGAGGTCAAGGACCGCCTGAACAAGCCCGGTTCCGGTCTCTCCGGCGGCCAGCAGCAGCGCCTGTGCATCGCCCGCGCCATCGCGGTCGAGCCGGATGTGCTGCTGATGGACGAGCCGTGCTCGGCGCTCGACCCGATCTCCACCCTCGCCATCGAGGATCTGATCGGCGAGCTGAAGGAACGGTTCACGATCGTCATCGTGACGCACAACATGCAGCAGGCGGCGCGCGTCTCGGACCGTACGGCCTTCTTCAACCTCTCCGCCGTCGGCCAGCCCGGCAAGCTCATCGAGATCGACGAGACCGAGCGGATCTTCGCCAACCCGTCCGTCCAGGCGACCGAGGACTACATCTCCGGCCGCTTCGGCTAAACCGCGAAGGCCCTCGGCCGACCGAGCCGTCCTGCGGTGCTGCATGGCGGTGCCACCGCAAGGCGATGGGCCCGCCCCCTCTCCCAGGGGGCGGGCCCATTTTTTTCCGGCTTTTCGCGTCCGGACTCTTGGCGTCCGGCTTTTCGCGTCCGGCGCGGATACGCGTACGGGCACGGCTCAGCCGGCGCGGTACGTGTGATGAGTACGGCTGGTCCGAGTGCGCTGGAGACCGGTCGTCTTCACGGTCCCGTCCAGGCTCGCCGGAGACCTCCGGCCGGCCGGTCAGCCGAAGGCCAGATTCACGATCCAGAAACTCAGCGCGGCGACCAGCGCGGCGGCCGGCATCGTGATGAACCAGCCGAGGATGATGTTCTTCGCGACGCCCCATCGCACCGCGTTGACCCGCTTGGTCGCTCCGGCGCCCATGATCGCCGAGGTAATGACATGCGTCGTCGAGATCGGCGCGTGGAACAGGAACGCCGAGCCGAACATGATCGACGCGCCGGTCGTCTCCGCCGCGAAGCCCTGCGGCGGGTCCAGCTCAATGATCTTGCGGCCCAGCGTCCGCATAATGCGCCAGCCGCCCGCGTACGTACCGAGGGACAGCATCAGCGCGCAGACGATCTTCACCCAGACCGGGATCGCGTCGCTGGAGTCCTCCACATCGGCGATGACCAGCGCCAGCACCACCACACCCATCGTCTTCTGCGCGTCCTGGAGGCCATGGCCGAGTGCCATTCCCGCCGCCGAGACGGTCTGGGCTATCCGGAAACCGCGCTTGGCCTTGTGCGGGTTGGACTTCCTGAATATCCACATGATCGCCACCATCACCAGATAGCCGACGATCAGACCGACGACCGGTGAGACGAACATCGGAATGACGATCTTCTCCAGCACTCCGGACCAGATCACATCGGTCCCGCCGGCGAGCGCCGCGCCCACCATCCCGCCGAACAGCGCGTGGGACGAGGAGGACGGAAGACCGTAGTACCAGGTGACCAGATTCCAGACGATCGCACCGACCAGCGCGGCGAAGAGGATACCCATCCCGCGCCCCCCGGTCGGCGTGGCGATCAGTCCCTCACTGACGGTCTTGGCGACGCCCTGTCCCAGGAACGCGCCCGCGAGATTCATCACCGCCGCCATCGCCAGAGCGGCCCGGGGCGTCAGTGCCCGGGTGGAGACCGAGGTCGCGATGGCGTTCGCGGAGTCGTGAAAGCCGTTGGTGTACGTGAAGCCGAGCGCGACACCAATGGTCACGACAAGTGCGAAGGTGTCCACGAGGTTCAGGACTCCTTGACCGCGATGGTCTCCACCGTATTCGCGACGTGCTCGAACGCGTCGGCGGCCTCTTCAAGCACATCGACGATCTGCTTGAGCTTGAGCACCTCCATCGCGTCGTACTTGCCGTTGAAAAGATGGGCCAGCAGTTTGCGGTGGATCTGGTCGGCCTGGTTCTCCAGCCGGTTGACCTCGATCCAGTACTCGGTGAGGTTGTCCATCGTGCGCAGGTGCGGCATGGCCTCCGCGGTCAGCTCGGCCGCCCTGGCCAGCACCTCGATCTGCTGCTCGACACCCTTGGGCAGCTCCTCGACGTTGTAGAGGACGACCAGATCGACCGCCTCCTCCATGAAGTCCATGATGTCGTCGAGCGAGGAGGCGAGGTTGTAGATGTCCTCGCGGTCGAAGGGCGTGATGAAGGAGGAGTTGAGCTGATGGAAGATCGCGTGCGTGGCGTCGTCACCTGCGTGCTCCGCTGCCCGCATCCGCTCCGCGATCTCGGCCCTGGCGGAGGAATCCGCCCCGAGCAGTTCCATCAGGAGCTTGGAGCCCGTGACGATGTTGTCCGCGGATGCGGCGAACATGTCATAGAAGCTCGTCTCCCTGGGGGTCAGACGAAATCGCACGGGTGGTCCTCGGGGTACATAGGTTTCGGTCAGGCTGATGCTAGGTGCACCATCCGGCCACGGTAACCGGCAAGTCCCCAGTGTCGCCCATAGGGCAAGGTGGTGAGCACAGAGCCTCTGCTCCATGAATCACAGAGGGGTACGATATACCCATGCCGGGTATATGACCCCGCTTCGGGCAGCACAGCAGGAGGACGCGATGACGACCACGGAGACGGCCGGCGCGGCGACAAGCGAGGCGCCCTCCGTCATGACTGATCACGACCGGGGAATCCACGGCTACCACAAGCAGAAGGACGAGCACCTCAAGCGGCTGCGCCGGATCGAGGGCCAGATCCGCGGGCTCCAGCGGATGGTCGACGAGGACGTCTACTGCATCGACATACTGACCCAGGTCTCCGCCTCCACCAAGGCCCTTCAGTCCTTCGCGCTCCAGCTCCTGGAGGAGCACCTCCGCCACTGCGTCGCCGACGCGGCGGTCAAGGGCGGTGACGAAATCGACGCGAAGGTGGAGGAAGCGACCAAGGCGATCGCCCGTCTGCTCCGCACCTGACACGTCCGGGACGACGGCCCGGGCTCATGGCACGGGCCGGCTTCCGGTACGGACCGGGGCACCGTCATTCCCGGCAGCAGCCCGTCCGTCGAGGGAGCCGGGCCGGAGCGGGACGCTCGGCCGTGACGTTCAGCACTTCATCGATCCGGTCCGGACTGAGCCGCTCGCCGTCCGCGGCGGACGCGGCGATCATCAGATCGCCGCACAACTCGATCTCGGCCAGGGCCACGTGGTCCTGAACGGTCGGCGTACGCAACGGAGCCACGTGCAATCACCTCTTCCTGCCAGTGTCGGCTTCCTAGCGTAGGGAGCGTGATACACACCGCGCATGGCACGTCCGGACCATTTCCGCCTTGGTCCTCCTGGCTTACGGCTTGATTTGATCTTGCCGGGTCCCGCCTTGATCCCTCCAGGCCCGCCGGGTCACGTCTTGATCTCGCCACGCCTCGATCTCGTCACGCCTTGATCTCGTCACGCCTCAATCTCGCCACATCTTGAGCTCGTCACGTCTTGAGCTCGTCACGTCTTGAGCCGGCCGGCGAAGATGTCGTCGCGCGGCGGCAGTGTGATCACGACCGGTGCACCGAACGCGTACAGCAGTGTCGTCGACGCCACAGCGACGGTACGCCCCTGGTTGACATAGCTGAACTGGTGCCTGACCTTGCGCAACCGGCCGGCCTCGTCCAGATAGGCGTCGAACGGCACGGTGTCCTCGGCGAATCCGCGCGCCGCCGCCGCCAGCGCGCCGCGCGCGTACGGCGGCGCGGCCTTCGCGGCCCGACCGATGGTCGTCACTCCCCGGTAGTGCCACACCCGGACACCGGCCAGATCCTGCTCTCCGACAAACATCACATTCCGGGCGCCACGCAGCAGTTCGGCGGCGGTCAGCGGATCGGTCGCTCCGCCGGTGACCAGATTCCCGTCCTCCAGCGAGGTCGAATCGATCCTGACCCATTTGTCGGCGGGCACTCCGGCCCCTCGGTTCTTCATGTACAGCGCCGCGGGCGACAGCAGTTCGGTGATCGGACGGTGCTCGCTCGCACCCGCGGGATCCTTGGGCAGGACGACCCTGAGCTGTCCCATCCGCTTGCCGAAGTCGTATCCGCCTTCGCCCCGGATGGTGACCCGGGTCCCGCCCGCGGCCATCTCCATGGACGTACGGGCCTTCGAACTCCCTTCGGCGAGCAACACGTCGGCCGCCTTCCGCACCGCTCCGGGATCGCCGCCGGACCGGGCGTCGGCCATGGCACCGACGCCTCCGGAGCATCCGGCGGCCGCGGCCACGACCCCCGCCACGGCCACGACGGCGAGCGCCGCGCCCCTGTGTCTGTGCTGCCGCACCACCATCGCCTGCCAACCCCCAACGCCCGACCGCCGCTTGTCCGAAGCCCCACCCGTCCCGCATAACGACGGCCCGCGCAGCCCGTCACGCCGGTCTCGATCACGGCGCGCCGCCACGCCGGTACGGTGGACCTGTGAGCGAGTCAGAGATCTCTGGTCCCCCCGCCGCCGCGTCGCCTCCTCCCGCTTTGTCCCACACCACTTCCACCGTCGAACGTGGTTCTTTCTGTCTGGCCCGCTGCACCTGCGGCTGGTCGGGACCCGCCCGCAGATCACGCGACCTCGCCCGTACGGACGCGGCCTCCCACGCGCCGCCGCACTGACGCGGACCTGGTGAAGCCATGTCCAAGCCTTGCCCAAGACATGACGAAGAGCTGACGAAGCCTTGGCATGAGCCTGGCCCGGTGCTGCCTACGGTTCCCGGGTAGACGCGAGGGAGTGCACAAGCACCACCCGCATCATCCGCACCACCCGCACCACCCGCACCACGGAAATCCGTGCGTCCGCGACCTCTTCCTCATCGGAGACGGCGCCCGCGCGTCACCGGGTCGTCCCTCAGGAGGTCGCCACATGGAACGGCGCACACTGCTCACCGCCGCGGCGGCCGCCGTCACAGCCGCCGCCGCGACCGCCTGTTCCGGCGGTGCCACGGACAACGGAAAGGGCGGACCTGCTCCCACCCGTCGCGGCGCCACGGCCTCCAGCGGCGCTCCGACGGCGAGCGCCTCCGCCGGAGCGCCCAGTTGGAGCGCGCTCGCGAAGGGGCTCGACGGAGATCTCGTACGGCCGGACGACGCCGCGTACGAGACGGCCCGGCTGCTCTACAACACCCGCTTCGACAGCCTGAAGCCCGCGGCGGTCGCCTATGTCTCCGGCGAGGACGACATCAAGGAGTGCCTGGCCTTCGCCCGTACCCACCGGACGCCGGTCTCCATCCGCAGCGGCGGCCACTCCTACGCGGGCTGGTCCAGCGGCAACGGCCGTCTGGTCATCGACATATCGAAACTCGACTCGCTCGACCACGCCGCCTCCGACGGCACCGTCGGCGCCGGCGCCAGGCTCTCCGACGTCTACCGGACTCTCGCGGACCGCGGTCGTACGATCCCCGCCGGATCCTGTCCCACCGTCGGTGTGTCCGGCCTCACTCTCGGCGGCGGACACGGCGTCGCCTCCCGTGCCTACGGTCTCACCTGCGACAGCCTCACCTCCGCCACTCTCATCACGGCCGACGGCAAACGGCTGACCGCCGACGCCGAGCAGAACACGGACCTCTTCTGGGCGCTGCGCGGCGCGGGAAACGGCAACTTCGGTGTCGTCACCGAACTCCGCTTCCGCACGCATCCCGCGCCCGCGACCGTCTCCGCCTTTGTGAACTGGCCCTGGTCGAAGGCCGAGACCCTGCTCGCCGCCTGGCAGAAGTGGGGCCCGGACCAGCCCGACGAGATCTGGTCGTCCCTCCATCTCTCGGCCGGTCCGGGCGGGGCCACGCCCACCGTCTCCCTCTCCGCCTTCACCCTCGGCAGCGAGTCCGACCTCAAGAACGCCCTCGACCGCCTCGCCGACGGTCCCGGCGGTCCCGGTCCGGCGAGCTCCGTGGCGCTGCGGCCGCGCGGATACGAGGAGGCGATGCTGGTGTACGCGGGCTGCTCGGGCTTCACCGCCGAACAGTGCCGGCTGCCCGGCACCACTCCGGGCCGCGGTGAACAGGGCGCCCTCCAGCGTGAGACGTACTCCGCGGCCTCGGACTTCTTCGACCGCGACCTCTCGCCCGCCGGTCTGCGCGCCCTGGTCTCCGCCACCGAGGACTTCACCCGGATCCCGTCCTCCCAAGGCGGAGGCAGCGGTTCCATCGCGCTCACCGCGCTCGGCGGGGCGATCAACCGGGTGGATCCGCTCGCCACGTCCTTCGTCCACCGGCGCTCGCGGATACTGACGCAGTACATCGCCTCCTGGCAGCCCGGAACCCAGGGCCAAACCCAGCAGGCATGGCTGAAAAGCACCCATGGCGCGATGCGCCGGCACGCGTCGGGCGCGGCCTACCAGAACTACATCGATCCGACGCTGACGGACTGGCGCACGGCGTACTACGGCGCCGCCGCGGACCGGCTGACCCGGCTGAAGAGGCAGTACGACCCCGAGCGCCTGTTCGACTTCCCGCAGGCGCTCTGACCCTCGCGTTCCCGGCCGGCCCGTAGCTCGAACGGCCCACCGAAGTGGCCGTACGGGCCGCCCGGCGATCCTCTGTACATAGGAATAAGAGGGGGACACACCCGACTCGCGAGGACGGACCATGCACGGACACATGCACGGACCCATCCATCGAAACGGACCCCGGATAGCCGCGGCGCTCAGCACGGCCGCCGTTCTGCTCACGCTCGCCTCCACCGCCGCCACGTCGGTGGACAAGCCGGCCGGGCCGAACCGGCTGACGCCCGTCAGCACCTCGGCGGACCGCGCACCGGCCGGCCGGAACGGCGAACCGCTGTCGCCCGCGAAGGCACAGCCGACGCCTGCCGCGAGCGCCTCCGACTCCGCCGGTGGCACCGCGTCCGCGCTGGCGTCCGCCTCCGCGCGGGCCTCGGCCGACGCGATGGCATCAGGGACAAGAGCGCCTGCCGCGCCCGACGTGGTCACGGCGACCGTGACCGCGACATCGACGATGAACGGCGTGGTCGCGACGGCCACCGCGACCGTCACCGCGACAGCGACGAACGGCACCGGCGAGACCGGCGCCGGCCTGCCGTCCGCGGGCACCTTGCAGATCACTCCGTCCGGCGCGGCGCGAGGAGGCGCCGACCACATGAACGCCACCGATTCGTCGGAGCCCTCCGGAGCGACCGAACTCGCTCTCGTCATCAGCGTCACAGCGTCGGCAGCGGCCGGCACGATCCTCGTGGTACGCCGCCTCCAGCGCCGCGCCACGGGTGGCCGGCACTGACCATGGCCAGAACGGCGGGACTCGTGGTCACGGCGGACCGGGCGATCAGAGCGCTCCTGACGGTGGCGGCCCTCGGCCTGGTGGCCGCCGTACTGCTGCACGCGTTCCCGCGGCGGTCCGCACCTCCGGCGACCGCCGCCGAACCCCGCGCCGTCCATGTCACGGACCCGCCCACCGCACCCGCACGGCTGCGCATCCCGAGGCTCGGCATCGACGCGGACGTCATGGCGCTCGGGCTCGATCAGAAGGGCGCACTGGACGCTCCCGGTTTCCGCAACGCGATGAAGGTCGGCTGGTACGCCCTGGGTCCGCGCCCCGGCGAGCGCGGCCCGGCCGTACTGGTCGGCCACCGGGACGCTCCCACCAACCCGAACAGCACCGAGATCAGGCCCGGCCGGCCCGGCATCCGCAACGCGGTCTTCGCCAAACTGGGCCGGCTGCACCCGGGCGACCGGGTCCTGACGGAGCTGGGAGACGGCAGACAGCTTCCGTTCCTGGTGACGGCCGTCGACACGTATCCGACCAAGGCCTTCCCGACGGAAAGGGTCTACGGTCCGGTGTCCACTCCGCAGCTACGGCTGATCACCTGCGGCGGCCTGATCGACGAGCGAGGCCACTGGGACTCGAATGTCGTCGTCAGCGCCGTCGCGATCCCGCAGCCTGACCGCGACCAGGCGGTTACGGGCTAGCGTCTTTCGTTTGCATCGGGCTGGATCTGGGAGCGGCCCAGGCCCTGTCTGACACATGGCGCCGTCCGCCCGGAGGGCGGGGCCTGCGACGTCTGGTGCGTGCGATCCCAAGGCGGAGGATCATCCGTGTACTGGACGTACTCG